>NZ_CEXZHP010000247.1:0-1940 GCF_982775275.1 Nitrosophilus sp. | reverse complement strand
TGCCGCTAGAAAAACTACAAACTCCCCACTGAGTGCAGCAGGTATAAAAAGAAGACTTCCTACCGCCATAACACGCAACCCTATCTCCATCCCTTTTTTATACCCTTTTTTCTCTAAGAGGTACGACATCGGCAATGCCATCACCGTATAGGCGATATAAAAAGCAAACGTTACAAAAAACGCTTCAAACGCATTAAGATGGCAGATAATTTTTAAAAAAGGGATAAGGGAACCATTCAGCCATGTAACAAAACCAAAAAGAAAAAACAAAATCCCCAGTATAATCATAGGGGTACTATTCAATCTCTTTTGCATTTTTTATCCCCTCAAGGTAGCAGGCAACCCCATCTTCATCATTGGTGTAATAACACCCCATATACGCTTCGGGAGCCAAAATATACTGCACTTCATCTGCAACCTCTTTTGTCACAAACTTTGTATCTATAATCTTTGCATCTCTTGTTGCAACCGTTAGAATCGCTTCATCTTTATAAGAGTTCCATATATTTTTAGTATAATCACTTACAAATAAATCGGAGCGCAAAAAGGTATAATCCAAATCGGTTCTATATATTTTTTTCATCCCATTAGTATAGCTAAAAATTGTAAGCGCCAAAATCACTCCGAAGAAGAAAGGTCCATCATGAAAATAAAAAAAGCATTGGTTACAGGAGCAAGCAGCGGTATAGGTAAAGCAATAACACACAAACTTCTCTCAATGGGCTATGAAGTAACGGGCATAAGCCGATGGGAAGAGAGTCCCACCTTTAAAGAGAGCGCTTTTAGTGCCATTACGGTTGATTTGAGTGATGAAAAAGCACTCTTGCAACTCTGCCAAAAACTTAAAAAAGAGGAGTTTGTACTTTTGGTAAACTGTGCCGGATTTGGGGTGTTTGCTCCCCATGAGGAACTCTCATTTACAACCATCACCACAATGACGTATGTCAACCTTACCGCACCCATGCTTCTTACAAATGCACTTCTGCGTTCACTGAAAAAAAATAGCGGTTACCTTATCAACATCAACTCCATTGAGGCGTTGCGTGCAAGCAAATTTGCAGCTTTATATTCTGCAACCAAAGCGGGTCTTAAAGCGTTTGGCGATGCTTTGTTTGAAGAAACACGCAAGAGCAATCTCACCGTTACAAATATAAACCCCGATATGACAGAGTCTGCCTTTTATGATGAGCTGCGTTTTGATGTAAGTGACAAGGAGGATGAAAAACTCTTAGCTTCCGATATTGCCGATGCCGTTGAGCATATACTCACTATGAGAAAAGGTGCGGCTGTCAGTGAATACACCCTTAGAAGTTTACATTTTGGTATAAAGAAAAAAGCTACGAGGTAATATCAAAGTGTGAGGGCACATCTGCAACTCCCGATTGCAAAAAGTCTATATTTTTTCTAATCTGCTGCATACTCTCATACGTTTGTTGTTTCTTCTTCTGTACCATCTCTCCTGCTTGTTTAAGAAGCAATATTACACTCTCCACCTCATCCATACTCTCAAGTTTTGGTAAATCAGAAAGTAAATCTTCCAAAAGAGGCAAATCTTCTGTCACTAGCGCTATTGTCAGCTGTTTACGCCACACTTGTTGTTTCATGCCACGCTTCCAACAAACCTTTAAACACCTGTGTGCATTCATCAAGTTTCTCACTTTCATCCTCTAGCATTGCCTGAAAAAGTAACTTCAATTGGTAGTCATACAACCCATCAAGATAAACCGCAACATCACCCCCTTCGAAATCCAAAATGGAACGCAACTCATTAATAACAGCGATGGATCGATTTAACCAATACACTTTTTTCTCTATATCTTTATCTTTAATTGCCTTTTTTGCCTGAGCGTTAAATCGTAAAACACCCTCATACAGCATCTCTATCAATTTCGTTGGCGATTCGACAGAAACATGGTTTTCGTTATATATATTATGCGCTG
>NZ_CEXZHP010000246.1:0-1960 GCF_982775275.1 Nitrosophilus sp. | reverse complement strand
ATTTTGTTTTTTGCCAAAATACTCATCGCTATTAAAGGGAGAGATGCGTTTTTTGCACCCGATATATCTATTGTTCCATGGAGCGCTTTTGCCCCTTTGATTTTTAAATAGTCCATACGCTTCTTTATTTTCTTGAAATTATATCTAAAAAATTTGTTATAATTCAATAGACTTCTTGCACAACCTAGATTGTACAAAAAGTCTAATTTTAAGGAAAACAGATGAGTACACCGTTAGACAGATTAAAAAACCTTACAAATAAAATATCTTCTTATGAGCTAACACGCAAGCACAATCTTGTGGCGTTACGTGTTTTATATAAAGAGTTGCGTGTTGATGAGAAAGTGGCAGGCTTTGAAGATCTGTTTGTGTTTAAAGCGATTAATCTCTCCGGTGTATCCCTTTTGAGTGAATCTTTGGGTGAGATTAAAAAGGGAAAATATATGCAGATTCTTGCCATCCGTTACGATAAAGATGCACTGAAAAAGAGTACAAATATCTCTTTGGCATATTTTGGCAGAGCGGAAAATGTGGATGAAGAACTCAAAAACAAAGTGGTGGAGTTTGTACTTCGCTACAGATTTGAGAAGAGTTTTTTAACACTAGAACATTACAACGGCTTGCTTGAGCGAGTGGGGAAGTAAAGCGTGCTGTTTGTAGATATTGAAACAACCGGTGTGGAGGATGAAGACAAGATATGCTCCTGTGGCTTGGTGGATGGCAACACGCAACTCTATGAGCTGTATAATGAAAAGAGAAAAATATCTTCCAAAGCCTCATCAATCCATCATATAACCAATGAAGAGATAGCAGACAAAAAACCTTTTTGTGAGGGCGAGATTTACAGATACCTCCAAACACATAACACGCAAGCAGAAACATTGGTTGTGCATAACGGAGCGTTTATTTTTGATATGTTATCATCACACGGTTTTTTTTTCACCGGAAAGGTGGTCGATACCAAAAAGGTTGCCAAACACCTTATGCCTGATTTGGAATCGTACGCCTTGCAGTTTTTGCGCTATGAGTGTAAACTCTACAAACAGGAGCAACAAAGCCTTCCGTGGAGTGCTTTGGGGGATGCGTATGTTATAGAGGCGTTGTACAACTACCTTTTGGAGCTTGTTTCATTGGAGGAGATGTACACACTCAGTGTTACGCCGGTGTTGCTTGAGCGGTTTTCTTTTGGAAAATACAAAGCTTGCTACATAGAGGAGATATGCCTCAATGACAGAGGTTATGTGCAGTGGATACTCTCTTTGGATAGTATCGATGAGGATCTGCGCTACTCGTTACAATATTATTTAAAGGGTTAGAATGAAAGTTGCTGTTATGTGCCACTCACCTTTGTTACAAAAATCGTTAGAGTTGTTTTTATCAAAATATTTAAGCTCTCCAAAAAAGAGTGATATTGTGATACGAGATGCGCCTTGCCTTGATGATAGACGCTGTTTTTATATCGCTTCTGATCCCAATGCCCATCTGCAAAAACCTTTCTCTAAGTCACAACTTATACTTGCACTTGAGAAACATTATGCTAGTGTCTATAAAAAACAGGAAGAGGGGGATGATTTTGCCCTTTTGGAGCAAAAGATAGCGATGTTAACACAGCAGTATCAAGAAAATATACTCCAGACGGTAAGGGCATTTTATGAAAAACGGTAAAAAGCTGACAAAAAAAATTGTAGCGGGAAAATACAAAGGAAAAACCTTGACACTCCCCTCAAAAACAACAACACGCAGCTCAAAGGCGATTGTATTGGAATCTTTTTTTAATACTTTGCAGTTTGATATAGTAGATGCTGTTTCTGTAGAGGTGTTTGCAGGGAGTGGATCAATCGGGCTTGAAGCACTCAGCAGAGGTGCCAAGAAAATCTATTTTATGGAAAAAGACAAAGATGCCTTGCGTGTTCTTCATAGTAACATCGCGCTAACTGATCCCAAGCGTTGTGAAGTGGTG
>NZ_CEXZHP010000245.1:0-2058 GCF_982775275.1 Nitrosophilus sp. | reverse complement strand
TTTTATGAACTAATTTGTAAAATTTTAAAGCTTGATGTGCAAAATTATCCGTTTTATGATCTAACAAATAAAGCTCTTGAATTTAGAGGAAACGGAGGACTTCAAATTGATTGCAGATTTGAAGATGATAAATTTGATTATGTAAGTTTTTTCGGCTCAATTATGAGTTTTAAATTAGCCGGCACTCAAGATAGTTATTTAGCATATTCCATTTTTGAATCATTGGCTGATTTTAGTATAAATATAATCAATCAAATCAAGGTAAATCTAAAACTAAAAAACAATATAACATTTTTGGGCAATATGTTTGAAAATAGCATAGTTTTAAGTAGAGTTTTATCAAAATTGGGTGCAAATAAGCCGTATTTATCAAATATAATCGCTTTTGATGAATAGAATCGTTTATAAAATTTACGGTAGGGTTCAAGGTGTCGGTTTTAGGCCGTTTGTGTATAATTTATCGCAAAAATTTAATCTAAAAGGTTATATTAAAAACACCGAATTTGGTGTAATTATAGATGTTGAAGGTAATAATTTAAAAAATTTTGAAAAAGAGTTATTAAATAATTTGCCGCCGCTATCTAAAATAGATAGATTGGAAAAAGAATATAAAACTCCAATAAATGCAAAAGAATTTATTATAGATAATTCTGCGGCTAACCTATCAAAAATCGCTACAATCTTACCGGATATCGCAATTTGTAATAAATGCAAAAAAGATATAAATAGCGTAATTAGATATAAAAACTATCCGTTTACCAATTGCACGAATTGCGGCCCGAGATATAGCATAATAAAAACAATTCCTTATGATAGAAAAAACACTTCGATGGATAAATTTAGTCTATGCAAAGAGTGTTTAGATGAGTTTAAAGATATTAAAAACAAAAGATTTCATGCCCAAGGGATTTGTTGTAAAAATTGCGGACCCAAAATTAATTTAATAATAAAAAATAAAAAACTAACTGCTACAAATGATATTTTTAAAGATATAGTCACTTTTTTAAAACAAGGTTATATCGGAGCTATAAAGGCTATTGGCGGATTTCATTTGGTTTGCGATGCGACAAACGATAAAACAATTATCAGATTAAGAGAGCTTAAAAATCGTCCTACAAAACCTTTTGCGATAATGTGCAAAGATATGGACATGATAAAAAAAATTGCACAAATTAATAATTTTGAAAAAAAGCTTTTATTAAGCTATGAAGCTCCGATTGTTTTATTAAAATCTAAAAATATTTTAAACGAATTTATAGCACCTAATATTGATAGAATCGGAGTGATGTTACCTTATAGCGGATTTTATTATATTTTATTTAAATATCTTGACATACCGATAGTCGCTACAAGTGCAAATATTAGCGGTGAGCCGATAATTACTACAAAAGAGGATATAAAAGCAAAGTTGCCGTTTATAGACTTTGTAGTTGATTATGATAGAGAGATTGTTAATTTTACAGATGATAGCTTAACTCAAGTTATAAATAATGATATTCAAATTTTAAGATTGTCTCGTGGATATGCTCCAAAAGAGCTAAAACTACCTTTTAAAATAGATAAAAATATTTTAGCCTTTGGAGCCAATCAAAAAAGCTCCATTGCGATCGCTTTTGAAAATAAGCTTATTTTAAGTCCTTATATCGGAGATTTAGATAGTATTAGTTCAATCAATCATTACAAAAAAATGATACAAAATTTTAAAAGATTTTATGATTTTAAACCGGATATTTTAATATGCGATAAACATAACGGATATGAAAGCACTGAATTAGCAATTAATTTTGCAAAAGAAAATTCACTAAAACTTATCCGAATCCAGCACCATTTAGCTCATTTATATAGCGTAAAAGCCGAATATAATCTAAAAGGCGATTTTGTAAGTTTTATTTTTGATGGAACGGGACTTGGAGATGATAATACCCTTTGGGGCGGAGAGGTTTTCGTAGGAGATAACAGAAAATATCATTTTAAACCGATTAAGCTTTTAGGAGGAGAAAAAGCGATAAAAGAACCAAAAAGAGTAGCACTTTCGCTTTTGTTTGAAAAGTATTATTT
>NZ_CEXZHP010000244.1:0-2060 GCF_982775275.1 Nitrosophilus sp. | reverse complement strand
TGGCTAAAATGTTATATTAATATTCTTTAAAAAGAACGTTGTAAACATACGAGGACGAGTTTTCCTCCCGCCCGCCCCCACCTCCTAGCATATTGACCCCGCACCAGACGGTTCAGGAAGGTTACCTGGCCAGAGCAAGATAGTGAATCCCAGCTGTAGCTCATTGACGCAAAATTGGCCCCTGCTCTTTCAGTCCCGCCATAGGCAGAATCATTCCGGTTTTATGCTGAGCTCTTAACTGCGAGGATTTAAGCTTCGTGGCAAGCTTCAAGGCTCAGGTTAGCTTAGCCAAGCCTGCAAACAATCTGGCTGGGAACGGACGTATCCGATACGATAAGAGCCAAACTTCAAATATCCTTTCCGGCCTTTCAAGCCGGGATAGCAGTGCGACCGGCAAGTCACCGGGCGCGCTTATATGCGTCCATTTGCGTGCATCTGCGGTTAAAATATAAGCTTTCATAAATAGCAAGTGCAGCTATCGGATGCACCCTTGCCAATGCTGTATGGTCTCTTTCCTGCCTGATACCTGGAAATAGCCCAAAAGAGTTTCTCTAAAATAAATATTTCCTTCTCTACTATACCTCTGTGCACCGCACCATCCAGCTCTATCTTTTTTGTGTAATGCCATATTAGTGAATGGCTTGCCAATATTGACCCCATAAATGTTGTGGTAACTGTTGCATTTTGGATATTTTTTTTTCACAACTTCCTTGACAGTGAAATGAATTATAAATTAAATCTTTTAACATTTTTTTATGATTACTGAATATTATCGAAGTATAAATATAATTTTTATAGGTAAATTCTTAAAAGAATACTTGAAAATGCTTGATGAGACGGGCGAATAATACACTGACCGCCCCTGGCTAAAAGACACTAATCCAAAAACAGCAGTGGAGAGATTTTTAAAGCATCATCCAGAGAAGGTAGAAAAATTTGTCGTCCCTCTAAGAGAATAAGGAACAACATTTGTCTTTGTTTGTCTCGGTTTTAAGCGATATTTTTTAAATTTGGTAAGCATGAAAGTCTAGATAACAATTTGATAAAATTATCTTTTTTTATATGATTAGCAATATAACTTTCTATACGATCGGATTATATAGCTTAAATTTAAAAAAGAGATCAATTCTCAGGCAAGCATAAAAAAATCCTCTTTAAAGATTAAAAGTTTTACCTAACAAAGAGTTCTTTCTGGAGAAAAGTGTCATGATTTGGCTTAATTAGTTAAATTATATTTTTTTAAGTGAATCTAATTAATTTTATAATGTAAAATTTTTAACTTGACTCAGTAAAAAAAAATATGGCGATGCTTATCAAAAAAGTTCTAAAAAGGTTTTTTTATATAAAATAAGTTAGCCAAAACATGCTATATGACACAGGCCTATCGGTGCCTTCAAAACAATAAAAATGGGCAGGCATGTCATGTAGTATGTCAAAAACAACTCAAAAGGAGGTATTGATTATGAGATGGTTAAAAGTTTTTACGATGTTTTTTTGTGTAATCTTTATAGTATCTTGTTCTGATTCAGGTGATATTGGTAAAGTAAAAAACGGAATATTAGAACTTGATAAAAGTCTAACTGTTGGTGAGGCTTTTGAAAATTACAAATATTTTACTGATGTAAAGTGGGAAGCCTTTAAGACTGAGAATGGAAGAAGAGTCGTTCAGGTCGCGGGTACCTTAGATTTGAACAAATATCCTTTAGGAAAGGAATGGAAGAATAATGGCATTAAAAAAGCTGATGTCATATTTCAGTTTTTGATTTTAAGAGATGGCCAAAATTTTGAAGTTCATTCATATGGGCTAAAAATGCTTTTGAAGGATGGGACGGAAAAATTTTTGGATGCAAGCGATATGGGCCTAACACAAATCCAATTACTTAATAATTTAAAAGAGATATATGACAATAAACCGTTAAGCTAAAATAATAATTGCTTTGAAAATTGGTTTGTGGTTTGAGTTATATTGCGCTAGGAAATTTAAAATAGATATAAAAGTAAATAGATTCTTTTTGATAATATTTAATATATTTTATTAAATTATTTATTTAATAAATTGC
>NZ_CEXZHP010000243.1:0-2069 GCF_982775275.1 Nitrosophilus sp. | reverse complement strand
TAAATAAGTGCTTACTTACGCGCACCGGGTCCATTTAGCTCCAGACCACTTGACATGGCCGCCTCAAAATACTCCAGCGCCTTGTACTCATCACTCTGTGCCTTGAATGGCTTGGCTCTGATGTTCTTGTTACAGCCACCATAACGACGGTGCAGGGTGCCCAGGCTGTTCCATTTGGAACGATAAACAGGGAAGTGTGAGGTGTGTCCAATTGCAGGGCTTAGGTTGTCACCACGGATCCATTTGCCGGCACTGTAGACATGACAGTCTGCACAGGACAGGTTCAACTGTCCCCGCTTGGCATAGAAGAAGGTTTTACCCTTGTTGTACCACGCCAGTGCTTTTTCAGTTTTGGGTTCAACATGCATTTTCTGGCCACGCCCCTGGTAGGCAATATAGGCTGAAAGCGCTGCAATATTTCCTTTTTTCCATTTGAAAGGTTTTTCACCATTGTCTTTCAGACATTTGTTGATGTCGCCTTCCAGAGTGACGATTGTGTCTTTCTTTTCGTCATGGAAGGGATACTTTACACGTATCTTGCTAACATCCTTTCCTAAACAATCGGCAAAGGATTTACCGTTTTTAAACGTCTTGTTCCACAGCTCTTCGCCTTTGTCGAGGTCAATCTCGTAGGGAGGAAATTCTTCAATCTCTTCCCATTGGGCGCGTGCATCCTTGTTGAGGGCGTAGATACCATTGATATAATCATCAAGGTTGGGGTTGCTGGTGTTTTTCTTGTAGTACTCTCCTAGTGCCTTCCTGTCCTCTGCCGGTGATGCCTGAGCAGTCACGATAGGGGCCAGACCTATGGCTAATAGAGCAACTGAGCTTATCAGTCTTTTCATATATATCCTCCTAATTTGGTTCCTGTCACACTGCGGTCATTAAATGACCCCGGGGAATACCCGGGATGCCGGTGTCAGGAACTCATACTTCTTTTCGTGTTGATGAGTGAAATGTGGTTTATTTCTCACCTATTTTCTTTTCGATCGAATCACTTTTGCCCGTATTGTCTGTCCAGGTCAGCTTGACCGTGTCGCTCTTTGAGCCGGCATAGCTGAATGACAGGAAAGGGTTTTTGGAGATTGAACCACTCCAGTCTGCGGTTAACACAGGCTTGCCGTTGGCTTCTACCACAACCTTGGTAATATGGTGTGCGGGTATCTTCTTGCCGGTTTTCTTGTCTTTGCGAAGACCGGTTTCCATTGGGTGAGTGATCAGTGCTTTGACCTGTATTTTTCCACCTTTTTCTTTGGTGCGTAATTTGATTGTTGATTTTGCCATGATATTAGCCTCCGCAGCCGCCTTTGGTTACTTTTACATTTGCTTTAGCCGTGTAGAACTTGTCTCCGGCTTTTACCAATGCAATGACATCGGTTGTTTTACCCATCTTGAAACGGGATTTAATGGCTGGAACTGCACCTTCGCCAAAGATATAACGGGCAGCCAGTGGTGTTGGGTTGGCCGCAGTGATCGAGATGATTTCGGTAGTGCCTTCGATCTCGGAGGTAATGCCAACAGGAACAACTGCGCCGTTCTCTGCAATTTCAGGGGCCTTGATCTTGATCTTGTCAGATGCGGTAGCGCCCGTGGCGCCCAGCATTTTCATGACATCATCAACAGATTTGGCTTTAAAAGGGTCATTGCCATGTGATCCGGCAAATGCCATGTTTGGGGTTAGCATACCGGCACCGACGGCCGCGCCTGTTGCACTGCCAACAAACGTGCTTTTTAGAAAACTTCTACGTTTCATTAATTATTCCTCTAAAAGGGTTGTTATAGATAAACAGGATGGATCAAAGGCTGTGAACAAACTCGACAACCAGATCAATCTCTTTTTCGGAGAGTACACCATGCGCACTGAAAGGAGGCATCATGCTGTCCGGGTTTTTAGCCTGCGGGTTGGCAATCTGCGCCCGTAATACGGCTTTGTCAGGAAAGCGGCCTTTCATGCCGATCAGGGGTGGGGCTATATTGCCGGGCTGGTCGCCGCCCTGGATCAGGTGGCAGGCAAGGCAGTTGCCTTTCTTTTTATTAAAGGCCAGTTTCTTGCCTTGGGCTACGGGGTC
>NZ_CEXZHP010000242.1:0-2083 GCF_982775275.1 Nitrosophilus sp. | reverse complement strand
TAAAGATCTAAAATATGTGATACTTAGATATTTTAACGTTGCCGGTGCTGATATGGGCAAAAAGATAGGACAATCAACAAAAGACGCCACCCATCTTATAAAGGTAGCCGCACAAACCGCCGCAAAAAAAAGAGAAAAAATGTATATTTTCGGGGACGACTATCCAACAAAAGATGGCACATGTATAAGAGACTATATTCATGTTGATGATTTGGCCGATGCTCATATAAAGTCGTTGGAATATTTGGAAAATAACCAAAGCGATCTGTTTAACTGCGGGTACGGTAAGGGTTATAGCGTAAGAGAGGTTATAGAGACTATGAAAGAGGTAAGCGGCGAAGAGTTTGAAGTCCATATCGCGCCAAGAAGAGAGGGTGATCCAGCAAAGCTAATAGCAAATAGCCAAAAAATTCAAAGCAAAATGGGATGGAGCCCAAAATATAACGATATAAAACTAATATGCAAAAGTGCTTTTGAGTGGGAAAAATTTTTACAATAAGTAGGGAAGTTTATGCAAAATGAAATGTTAAAAGATATAAAGCTGTGTATTATTGGTTTGGGTTATGTGGGGCTTCCTTTGGCCGTTGAGTTTGCAAAAAAATATAAAACGATAGGTTTTGATATAAACAAAAAAAGGATTGATGAGTTAAAAGAAGCAATTGATATCACTTTAGAAGTTAGCAGTGATGAGCTAAAAGAGGTTTTACCAAAATTTAACTCAAAACTCAAAACTCAACACTCAAAACTAATTTTAACAACTTCTATAGATGATTTAAAAGAAGCAAATATTTACATAGTTACGGTTCCAACACCTATAGATTCGCACAAAAACCCGGACTTAACACCTCTTATTATGGCTTCAAGAACCGTTGGTAGAGTTTTGAAAAAAGATGATATCGTTATATACGAGTCAACAGTTTATCCCGGATGCACCGAAGAGGTGTGTGTGCCTGAGCTTGAAAAAGAGAGCGGCTTAAAATATAACAAAGACTTTTTTTGCGGTTACTCTCCAGAGAGGATAAATCCCGGAGATAAAAAACATAGACTGCCAAATATAAAAAAAGTTACAAGTGGTTCAACTCCTAAGATTGCTAAAAAGATAGATGAGTTATACAAAAGTATCATAATAGCGGGCACTCATCTTGCATCTTCTATCAAAGTAGCTGAAGCCGCAAAAGTCATAGAAAACGCCCAAAGAGATATAAATATAGCTTTTGTTAACGAACTTGCGCTTATTTTTGACAAACTTGGTATCGATACTTTGGATGTTTTAGAAGCTGCCGGAACAAAGTGGAACTTTTTGCCTTTTAGACCGGGGTTAGTAGGTGGGCATTGTATCGGCGTTGATCCATACTATCTAACATATAAGGCAAAAGAGATAGGTTATCACCCGGAAGTTATTTTGGCCGGTAGAAGAATAAACGACAATATGGGCGTATATGTGGCAAACAAAGTTGTTAAGCTTATGATCCATAAAGGCCACACCATAAAGGGCAGCAAAGTATTGGTTCTTGGCATAACATTTAAGGAAAATTGTCCAGATATCAGAAATTCACGTGTGATAGATGTTATAAACGAACTAAAAGAGTTTGGATGTAACGTAGATGTTTATGACCCTTGGGCTGATCCAAAGGAAGTAAAAAAAGAATATGATATTGACTTACTTCAAACTTCAAACTTACAACTTGAAACTTACGACTCTGTTATCTTAGCCATTGCACATGATGAGTTTAAAGAGTTAAATAAAAAACTTCAAACTTCAAACTTGCAGCTTCAAACCGTTATATACGATATAAAAGGGATTTTAGATAAAAAATTAGTGGATGGGAGACTTTAAGTGATCATGATAGAAAAAAAGCGTTTAACACATTTAAAACAGTTGGAAGCTGAGAGTATATATATATTGAGAGAAGTAGCAGCTAATTTTAGTAATCCTGTTATGATGTATAGCATAGGAAAAGATAGTTCTGTTATGCTGCATTTAGCGATGAAAGCATTTTATCCTGCAAAACCACCTTTTCCGCTTTTACATGTAGATACTTTATGGAAATTTAAAGAGATGATAGAGTTTCGGAATAGACGA
>NZ_CEXZHP010000241.1:0-2117 GCF_982775275.1 Nitrosophilus sp. | reverse complement strand
TAAAAAAAAGGATGTTAAATGGCGTATATAAAACTACCAAAATTTGAAGAGATGACTCCATCTATCCAGGAAAAAGCAAAACCTATTTTAGAAAAAACGGGAACTTTAGGAGAAATTTTTAGGCTATTGGCTATTGATGAAAATATATATAACGCAACAGATTTTATGGTTCAAAACTATCTTTTAAAAAAGACCCATTTATCATATTTTATAAAAGAGGCTATAGCATTACTTATCTCAAAAGAAAATAGCTGCAAAATGTGCGTAGATGTGCATAAAAATATTGCAAAAATGTTGGGTTTAAAGGAAGAGGATATAAAAAAGATATTAAACGGAGTTGAAAGTATCGATTGTGATATGAAAACAAAAGAGTTGCTAAAATTTTGTATAAAAGCTTCTAAAAAGGACAATTATAAAATTACAAAAGATGAGATAGAGAGTTTAAAAAAAATGGGCTGGAGTGATAAGGAGATTTTAGAAGCCGTTGCGATAACGGGATATTTTAACTATATAAATACTCTTTCAAACGTTTTTGGTTTAGGTGAATAAAAACTTTTTTTTAATATAATACTCCAAATTTAAAAATTAGGAGTGGGTATGAATATTGAAAAGATTGGATATGGAGAAAATCCAGATAAAGTTCACGCATTGATAGAAATACCTTATGGATCAAACATAAAATATGAAATAGATAAAGAAAGCGGTGCTGTTTGGGTTGATAGAGTTATGTATAGCGCTATGTATTATCCGGCAAATTACGGTTTTGTTCCAAATACATTAGCCGCAGATGGAGATCCGGCAGATATCCTTGTTTTAAATGATTATCCTCTAATGCCAGGGAGCGTTATAAAGTGTAGACTCATTGGAGTTTTGATTATGGAAGATGAAAGCGGGATGGATGAAAAACTTCTTGCCGTTCCAGTTAGTAAAGTAGATCCAACATATGATAAGATAAAAACCATTGAAGATCTTCCAAAACATACTCTTGATAAGATAAAAAATTTCTTTGAAACATATAAGATGCTCGAACCAAATAAATGGGTAAAAGTAAAAGAGTATAAAGGTAAAGAGGAAGCAGAAAAAATCTTGCAAGAAGCCATTGAAAATTATAAATAGAAGAGGTTTTTCTCTTCTATTGATTATGGACAAAATAGTTATCTATCCCGTCTGCTATGCCTTTTGCTAAAAGTTTTTGATAAAAAGGATTAAAAAGCCTTTTAGCTTCCGTTGGATTTGTAATATATCCTACCTCAACTAAAACCGAAGGCATTTGAGCTCCTACAAGCACCCAAAAAGGTCCTTCTCTAACACCTCCATCTACAACTGAAAAATGTTTTCTTAAATTATAAAGTATACCTTTTTGTATATCTATGGCAAGTTTATTGGAAGCTATTATCTTTTCTCTATTTAGAAAATTTAAAAATGTCTGTTTCGAATAATAACCCATTGAAGAGAGATCCGTCCTATTTTCAAGAGCCGCAACCCTTTTTGCTCTTTCGCTTCTTGCCGGAGATAGAAAAAACGTCTCAACCCCTTTCATACTTAAATATCTACTTTTTTTAGGGGCCGCATTGGCGTGAATGGAGATAAAGATATCAGCAAATCTTTTGTTTGCATATTTTGTTCTATTTCTTAAAGGTATAAAATAGTCCTTTGATCTTGTCAAATAGACTTTATAACCTCTTTTTTTCAACTCCTTATATAGCTTTTTGGCTATGGCTAAAACAGCGTCTTTTTCTTTTTTCCTCTTGTATCCAACGGCTCCTGAATCTTTACCACCGTGGCCTGGATCTATTACGACAACTTTTCTTTTTATATAAATATTTTTAACATCCTTATAAATATTTTTTTTAACAACCTTTTTTGAATCATTTTTTTTATCAAATGCAATTTTTAGTATATTTTTATCAATTTTATAATAAAGCTTAATTGGAAAGGAGTTTTCAAACACAAATCTTATAACATCTTTTTTAAACTGGGCAATTTTTAATCTTTTTATAGATCTTAGTCTATACTCTCTTTTTGAATATGGCCAAATCCCTTTTATATCAAATATCTTTTTATACAAACCTTTACTTTTATAATTTAAAGAAGATGATTTTATACTATTTTTTTCT
>NZ_CEXZHP010000240.1:0-2123 GCF_982775275.1 Nitrosophilus sp. | reverse complement strand
CACTACTTGCATACGCTTGGAAAAGAAAAATCTGGGCTGATCTTCACTAAAACTCAAGAGGCGTTTGCCTCTTGAAATAAATAATCAAACTACGCTATAAAACTTCTCTTTTTTTAAGAAAAATCGGTTATTATTTTATTAGGTAAATTTGATATTAGTTAAAATGGTTAAAATAGTTTAGTGGCTGAGGGGATAAATTTTTGTATATGGCAGCTAAACCACTCAACTACTCAACTACTTAACCACTAAACTACTCAACTATTTTAACTTTATGACTAAACAAAAAAGAGGAAAAATGCTAATTGATGGACATGGAAGAAAAGTAAATTATCTTAGAATCTCGGTTACCGAAAGATGCAATTTTAGATGTCAATATTGTATGCCCGAAAAGCCTTTTAGCTGGGTTCCCAAAGAAAATCTTTTAAGTTTTGAAGATCTTTTTAAATTTGTAAAAGCTGCAATTGATGAAGGTATAACAAAGATCAGAATAACGGGCGGTGAGCCAACTCTAAGACACGATCTTGATAAATTTATAAAAATGATATATGAATATAAAAACGATATAGATCTTGCGATGACTACAAACGGATATCTTTTAAAAGATATTGCAAAAGATTTAAAGGATGCTGGATTAAAAAGATTAAACATATCTTTGGATAGTTTAAAACCTGAAACTGCTGCAAAAATCGCTGGAAAAGATGTATTAAAAAACGTAATCGAAGGAATTGAAGAGGCTTTGAGGGTTGGGCTTAAAGTAAAGATAAATATGGTTCCTTTAAAGGGTGTAAATGAAGATGAAATTGTAGATATTTTAAACTATTCTAAAGATAGAGGTATGCAGGTAAGATTTATCGAGTATATGGAAAACGTCCATGCCGCAAGCTCTTTAAAAGGAATGCATGGAAAAGAGATATTGCAAAAGATTAAAGAAAAATATGAAATAGAAAAAATTGGTCGTCAAGGAAGTTCTCCGGCCTTTTTATATAAACTTAAAAACAGCGATTATACTTTCGGCTTAATTGATCCTCATAAACACGACTTTTGTGAAAGCTGCAATAGAATAAGATTTACCGCTGAGGGGTATTTGATACCATGCTTATATTTTGATGAAGCTATGAGCATAAAAGAAGCTGTGCAGTCGGGAGATATTGACAAGGCTGTAGAGATTTTAAAAGAGGTGCTGGCAAATAAACCCAAAGAAAATAGATGGGGACAAGATCAAAGTGAAGCTTCAAATAGAGCTTTTTATGAGACTGGAGGATAGGGGGGGTTAGATGAATTTTTTGGTTAAAATGGTTAAAATAGTTGAATAGTGAAAAGTTAGAAAGTTAAAAAGTGAGAAAGTATATTTCTAATTCCAATAACTATTATCTCTTAACCAAAAGGGAATAGATGATCTATTTAGTTGAACATTTTTACTCAATTCAAGGTGAGGGAAAATTTGTCGGGACACCGAGCATCTTTTTTAGATTTGGAGGTTGCAATTTAAAATGTCCCTCATTTGGAGAATATTTTGTAAAAGGAAAAATCGTTTACGGATGCGATACTATCAGAGCCGTTAAAAGAGGTCTTTTTCAAAATGAGTGGCAAGAGATAAATGATATTGAACAATTGATAGAGATTTTAGATGATTATTTAAAAGATATGGATTTTAAGCCACATATTGTAATAACAGGTGGAGAGCCTCTTATCTATGCAAAAGAGGAGCCCTTTTACAGTTTTATAGAGTATTTGGTAAAGGAAGGATTTATTGTTACTATTGAGACAAATAGCACTATTTTGATAGATTTTGAAAAATTCCCCTCTTATAAAGAGGTTATATTTGCAATGGCCGTGAAACTTAGCAATTGTGGCGATCCATACGAAAAAAGAGTAAACAAAAGCGCAATTGAGGCGATAGTAAAAAATACGAAATTCTCTTTTTTTAAATTTACACTTGATAGAGGTATAATAGAGCGAAACGCCTTTGAAGAGATTGTAGATATTGTTGAGCCATATCCTGAAGTTGAGATTTATTGTATGCCTTTAGGAGATAGAGTCGAGATCTTAAAAAAGCATGATAAAGCCGTTGCTGAGTTTTGTTTGATTTATGGCTTTATATATAGTGATCGACTCCATGTTCG
>NZ_CEXZHP010000239.1:0-2128 GCF_982775275.1 Nitrosophilus sp. | reverse complement strand
AGGACAAGAAAATGACTTTGAGTTCCAAGACCTACAATCAACTGGTTCAGCTGATATAAACAAAAAGGAAGTTCTTGATAGGAAAGTTACCAGCTTGGCAAGTGGATTAAATAAGGTCAGTGGTGTTGAAGATGCTTTATCGCAACTAGAAAGACGAATTAGTCAATATGTAGATGCCAAGACTGGCAAATTGATTGGAGACGTTCCTGGCTTGTCTTCTTGGGAGACTTGGACTCGTGGTGATGAAGGCAATGCTATCTCAGCATTATGGGAAAACTTAATTGGCGAAGTTAGACATGAGCGTTTTGGCTCTGTGTTGACAGCTAATGAGCAAAAAATGTTTGAGAAGATTAAAACTGGTAATCCTTTATATTTACCAGACACAGCGGTTCTTGAGTACATTAAGAATATGAGAGAAACTGTTGAAAATAAGAAAAGAAAAATTAGAAAAGGATATTCTAAAGATGTTGTAGCCGAATATGACAGCCGTGGGAATATAGTTGATAAGAGCAGCACAACACAGAAGCAAGAGGCTCTTTTAGAAAAATATCTTAAATAATAAGGAAAGTTATGGCTACTAGAGAAGAATTATTACTTGCTTTAGAGCGAGCTGATGACCAAGGAAATATCACTGATGCCGAGATGATTGCTCGCATGATTGATGACGGGGAATATGACGATGTACCATCGCTAGATAGACCTTTTGGTGAGCATGAAGAGCCTGGTTTCTTTGAACAAGAAGGCGGGCAACTTGCAGGTGGTCTCGGTGGCGGTATTATTGGCGGTAAAATGGGCGCACCCCTTGGTCCTTGGGGTGTTGTTGGTGGTAGCGCTATTGGCTCGGTTATTGGCGGTGCTGTTGGAGACCTTTCTCAACAAGCTTACCAGGCTGTTACAGATAGTCCTTTAGCCCCAAAAAGCATTGAAGAAGCTCTTAATAGAGCGTTTGAATCAGGTGGTGAAGAAGGTATGTACGACCTAGCTGGTAGTTTATTCTTTAAGGGTGCTAAACCAATATGGAATATGACTGGCGGTAAGTTATGGACAGCAGTACGCCCCAAACCAATTAAAGGTATTGAGCAGGTTGCAGAAACTATTGAGAAGCATGGTGGCTCTTTAACAGCCTCTCAAATGACAACCCACAGGCTAGTTGATACAGTCGAGGGTTTGGCTGGCTCTACCTGGGGTGGTAGTAAAGTCATTAAAGACGCTAGAGCGATTAACGACCAAGCTATTACTAATTACACAAACGGCTATATAAATTCATTTAATCGGAATGCAAAAGAGATTTTGACTGATGAGGGTATTGGAACAATGTTCCTAAATGGATTACAAGCTGGAAGAGTCATTCACTCTAAAATGGGTGGTGAGATGTACGCTCAACTTGATGAGCTATACAAGCCAATCATGAGGACTAAGACTGTAGTTCAAGAAACCCCTACTGGAATACTAGACCAAGCTGGTAAAATGCTGGGTAGAAAAGTCACTCAAGAAGTAACTACAGAGGTTCTACCAGTATCGACTAAATCTTTAAAAGACTTTGCTAGGAAAGAGCTTAACAAGTCTTCAGGAACAAAGCAAAAATCATTAGGAAACTGGTCTAAAAAAGAGCTAAATGATATTCTGAAATTTGATGATACTATCTCATTTGCTGAAGCTCAAGCATATAGAAGTAAATTACTATCTGAAGCCAGAAACGCACAAAAGCCACAAGCATTAGGTGAAGGTATGTCCTCAGGTATGATTAGCTCTTTAGCTAAGAAAACTGACGCGATAATTGAACAAGGTGCTTTAGCAACAAAGAACCCTGAGTTTATTGCTTCTTGGAGAAATGCTAATAACTTCTGGAAAGAAGGCAAAGAGGTATTTGCTAATAAGTTTATGTCTAAGCTTGCTGAAAAGAATGGTTCAGCAGTTGGTAAACACTTATTCAACTCAGCTCCTGAAGATATTCGTAAAGCTCATTTAGCTTTAAAGAAGGCTGAGTCTCTAGCTAAAGGTACAGCGGATGAGTTTAGCTTTGCACAAACCTGGTTAGATGTACAACAAGGTTATGTACAAAAACTTATTGCTGATACTGTGTCTACAGCACCTGGTAGAGTTGGTGAACTTTCTGTTGACAAGTTGG
>NZ_CEXZHP010000238.1:0-2138 GCF_982775275.1 Nitrosophilus sp. | reverse complement strand
CAGCGTTGTTGCGGCTGGTATAGGTCTAGGTATTGCAGCGGCAGGCGGCGGTCTTGGTATGGGACATACTGCGGCGGCTACAATTGCGGGAACCGCTAGAAATCCTGGTCTTGGCGGTAAATTGATGACAACAATGTTTATCGCTTTGGCGATGATCGAAGCGCAAGTTATCTATACTCTTGTTATCGCTCTAATCGCGCTTTACGCAAACCCATTTTTAGGTTAATTTTAAGTCAAAGGCTTTTTGCCTTTGACAACTTCTTTCCTTTTTGATAAAATCACTTAAACAAAACTTAAGCGGCAGTGGCGGAACTGGTAGACGCGCAAGGTTGAGGGCCTTGTGGGAGTTATCCCGTGGAGGTTCGAGTCCTCTCTGCCGCACCATCAAAAAAAGTAGATATAATATATGGAACTTTTTAAAAACGCTCTATTTATACCTGAAAATTCGCTTGAGTAAGAGAAACTAAAACTTATATTATCTTTTCTAAAAAGAGGCCCACCAATGCCTAAATCAGCAGAATATCCACTTTTTGTTAGTGTGTTGTAACTAATTGTAATATCTACAAAGGGTTTCCAATATCTTGTATATCTATATTTATGATCATATCCGAAAAAAAATCCTACACCAACTTCACTATTTGTATCTGGTAAAAATTGAGGATTTTCATAATTGCTTATATGTTGTATTAGATTTGTTATATCTTTTTTGTTGTAGTTTGATTTTTTTAAATAGCTTTTAAAGCTAAAATCTGGATATGATACTCTTATTTTATTTATAAATGTAAATTGAATTTGATTTTTATCACCTATATTTACATTCTCTTGATCTTTATAAAAAGTTTTCTCTATTTGAGCTTCTATATATTTTTTATTATCAAATTTATATGTCAAAAATATTTCTAAAGAGTTTTTTTTACCAGCCAAAAGGGTATAAATTGATTCATCAGCTTTTTTACCTATATTTAAATTTAAGGAAGATTCTATTTTATCTGTGCATCTATTTAGATATTGCAAAGAAAAGGAAAAATAGTTTTTTATACCTTTATTTAGCCCGGACATAATTTTTATAAAGCCTCTATTGGTAAACTGCTTATAACCAAATTCAATAGTTTGATATCTATCTTTTACATTTTTAAGTTCGTCTCTTTTATAGCTTTTAAAATTGGTTAATGAAAAATTAAAAAGAATATATTTTTTTTGACTAACCTCTCTAATATAATCGATTTTATTTTCAAAATATTTTAGATTGCCTCCTCTATCAATATAGTTTGAGTATAATTTTAAATTGCTGCTATTTTCATGAATGATATCTAAATACTGTTTATATAATAAAAAATCATCTTTATATATATCAAGATATTTAAAACTATTTTCTTTGCTTTCGTCATATTTTTGAAGGATATAAAGAGAGTTTATTTCGTCTCTATGAGGAAGTTTGCCTGTATATTTTTCCAATATTTTTCTCATTTTTTCTTTATCATACTCATAAATTGCTATATTTAATAACATCCAGGGCTCTGGGAAAAAATTTTTTCTTTTTATTGAGATATTTTTTGTATTATTTGCTGCAAAAATGGCAGTTATTAAAAATATAAATATGAAAAATTTTTTCATTTTTTTATCCTAAATCTATTGATATAAAAAATTGCCGGATCATAAATATTGTGCAAAAGAAAAAAATTAACTTTTGAGCTAAGATTAAATTTTTCATCAAAATTTTTATCTGCGTAAGCAAAGAGTTTTTGAATCTCTTGATCAGAACTATAATGCATCGATAATCTTAAAAAATTGTAGAAAAAATTAAAATCTTTTAAAATATCTTTATTTTTTTTATAGATTTTTTTCATTTTTTTATATGTTTTAAATTTTATATATTCACTTTCATCAAATTTGCCTAAATTATATAGAAGATCTGAGTAAATGATCAAAATTTCAAAATCTTGTGGGTTGTTTTTTAACCTTTTTTTAACTATTTTTAAAGCTTTTAGATCCTCTTTTAAAAAAAGATATATGGATAAAAGAGCGTTTTGGGGAAGTATAAATCTGTTTTCATAATATGTGATAAACTTTTTCATTTCCTTTAGATCTTGTGTTCCCAATAAAAACCACATATAAGAAAGTAGTAAATCATTTGAGTT
>NZ_CEXZHP010000237.1:0-2162 GCF_982775275.1 Nitrosophilus sp. | reverse complement strand
GATAAGCAGTTATCGTTCTAAACCTTCGGTTTGCCCTCGCTCACTTACCCCCTTATCCCCTTATCTCCTTACCTCCTTACCTCCTTATCCCCTTACCACCTTACTCCCTTCAACCTTCAGCCTCTCACCCAACTACTCAACCACCCAACCACTTAATCACTCACAATTATAAAATTTTACTTTCAGATTGTTCACTCAATATATTAATCTCATCTAAAAAATTATATTTTGAAAATATTTTATAAGTAGTGTTTTTATATACAAACTCTATATAGTTTGAATGAAGCATAAGTCTTGGAGCACCTGTTTTTTCAACTCTTTCCTTTAAAGTTAGTTTTTTATCCAAATATTTTATTGCTGTTTCTGTTTTTACTCCATATATTGGATCACCTACAATTGGATGTTTCACATGAAACAAATGGACTCTTATTTGATGTTGCCTCCCAGTTAAAGGGATAGCATTGATTAATGTGGCATTTATAGATGGATAATATCTAATTGGCGTTATAATCGTTTTTGCCTTTTTCCCAGATGGATCAATCAAAACTTTTAATCTTATTTTTGAAAAATCTCTATTTTTTTTAATAGGCTCGTCGATAATTAAACTATTTTCAATCTTTCCCTTTGCTAGTGCCAAATAGCTTTTTTTGACCTCTTTTTTTTCAAAAAGATTCTTCAAATATTTTTCCGCATTTTTATTTTTGCTTACTAACAATAAACCACTTGTCTCTTTATCGATTCTATGAATGATGTTTGCATCGCTTCCATATAGTGCTCTTACCTCATCCAATAAAGAGTACTTTGTCAATCTATTTCGTGGATGAACAATTATTCCGCTTGGTTTATCAAAAATAGCAAAATCTTTTGTTTCAAAAGTTGGTTTTAAACCTTTTGAATTTGGCTCAAATATCAAAACCTCAAATTTTCCTTTTATAGTAGCGCTTTTATCTGTAATAACTTTTCTGTTTTGAAATATTTTTTTAGTATCTATTATTTTTTGTGCATCGGCTTGAGATATATTTAAATTTTTCATTAGCCAAATAAAAAGTTTTATCTCATAATCTGCATAAAACTCCTTGATTACAAATCCCAATAAATCTCCTTATATAAAAAAAATTTATATCTGTTTTTTTATATTTAATAGAGCTGCTCTTAAGCCTTTTTTTGTTAATATATCATAAAAATATAACAGAGTAAAAGGGCAAAAATGGTAGAGAGATATTCACGTAAAATTATGGCTGACAAATGGAGTATGCAAGCAAAATATCAAGCTTGGTTAGATGTGGAGATTGCTGCTGTTAAGGCTTGGAACAGATTGGGCCTTGTTCCAAAAGAGGATATGGAGAAAATAGTAAAAAACGCAAAATTTGATATTGATAGAATAGAAGAGATAGAAAAAGAGACAAAACATGATGTGATAGCTTTTTTAACAAGTGTCGCAGAGAGCTTGGGAGAAGAATCAAGATGGGTGCATTACGGTATGACAAGCTCCGATACTATTGATACGGCCGTTGCTTTGCAAATGAGAGATAGTTTAAAGATAATAATTGATGATGTCAAGATGGTTTTAGAGACCATTAAAAAAAGAGCGTTTGAGCATAAAATGACTTTAATGGTAGGAAGAAGTCACGGTATACATGGCGAGCCTATAACTTTTGGTTTAGTTTTGGCAATATGGTATGATGAGTTTAAAAGACATCTTAAAAATTTAGAAGAGACTTTAGAGGTTATAAGCGTTGGAAAAGTAAGCGGAGCCATGGGTAACTTTGCTCATGCTCCCATGGAGCTTGAAGAGTATGTGTGTCAAGAGCTTGGATTAAAACCAGCACCGGTTTCAAATCAGGTCATTCAAAGGGATAGATATGCAAGACTTTTTACAACTTTTGCTCTTATAGCTTCTACTATAGAAAAGATAGCGGTAAATATACGCCATTTTCAAAGAACGGAAGTTTATGAGGCAGAGGAGTATTTTAGTAAAGGACAAAAAGGAAGTTCCGCAATGCCTCACAAAAGAAATCCGGTGTTAAGTGAAAATTTAACAGGACTTGCTAGGCAGATAAGAAGTATGGTTATTCCGGCTTTAGAAAATGTAGCTTTATGGCATGAAAGGGATATTAGCCACTCCTCTGTTGAGAGATTTATCTTGCCAGACGGCTTTATAA
>NZ_CEXZHP010000236.1:0-2188 GCF_982775275.1 Nitrosophilus sp. | reverse complement strand
AAATGAATTTGTAGATAAAAAGAAAAATAAAGAGTGTTTGCCTAAAGTTAGTGAAATGTTTGATATTGGAGATGATTATCCGAATTCTCTATTAACACAAGA
Source organism: Nitrosophilus sp. (assembly GCF_982775275.1). Lineage (NCBI taxonomy): Bacteria > Pseudomonadati > Campylobacterota > Epsilonproteobacteria > Nautiliales > Nitratiruptoraceae > Nitrosophilus > Nitrosophilus sp. Next base: position 2,086 of record NZ_CEXZHP010000236.1, on the reverse strand, counting down.
GATTTTGGAACAGATAAAGAGAGAAGAGGAAGAAAAAAAAGAACAGAAACTTTTTGATAATAAATTAGATAATGTCAATGGTGAATTACAAAAAGGGAAAGAATGTAATATCCAAATAGTAGAAAACTTTATCAAAAATTATCCAGATTATGAAAAATTAGATGAGATAAAAACAAAACTCCAAAATATAAAAGACAGTTTAATCCAAGATAAACATAGTGAAGTAAATAACAAATTTGATAGTTCTTTAAAAGCCTTGCAAAGCAAAAAAAACAATCAAAAGCAATATAAAAAGGAGTTAGATAAATTTTTAAAGAAATGGAGTGCAGAAAAAAACAATAAAAAATCACCATATATTTTAGATAAATTAAAAAAACTACAAAAGAGTTAAAAAAATTTAATAAAGAAAATTTTAATAAAAATAAAGATCTCATCAAATAAAATGCAATTAGAGTGTTTAACTCTTTAAAAGGTAAAAAACAAAAAAAATTCTTTAAAGAAATTCAACTTGCAAGATTTTTAGATAAAGATTTTGAAGAGGAGGTAAAAAATCTTTGTTAAAGATTTAGAGCTTGTAATGGAATATATTTTAAGTTCAGATGAACTAAATAAAAAGGATTTATATAGCTAAAAAAATAAATACAGCGGGAGAGTTTATGAAAAGAGCAGTTATTACAATTTTAGGTTTAGCAGGTGGTAGGATAGATAAAAATGAACCTGATGGGTATAAAAATTTTAGAAGTAAATACCCTTATTATTTTTTAGAAGATAAAAGTGATAGCAAAGATTATACAAATACTTTACCACTTTTATTTGATAAATTTAAAGATAGAGATATTGTGCCAATCTATACTCAGGATGCAAAGAATATGCAAATAAAACTTTTAAAAGAAAATGAAGATAAAGATATTAAAGATATTTTTAATAATGGTAAAAAAATAGATAATGTAGATGATTACTCAACATTATTAAAAAATATAGATGATGCAATTTTTGATAATCAATATGAAAGTATTATAGTAGATATTACACATGGATTTAGGCATATTCCTATATTTGCTACTATAGATCTTATTATGGCAAATATGACAAACCTTGGTAAAATAGAACATATCTATTATGCAAAAGAGAAACAAATAGAAGATAAAAAGGAATATCATATTGTAGATATTAAAGAGTATTTAGATTTGGCTAATATATCTTATATATTAACTACATTTGACAAAAACTATACAGTTGCAAATAATGTAAAAGTAACAAATAAAAGCTTAAATGATTTTATTGATGATTTAGAGAATTTTTCTAAACACATTTTAGCAAATTCGATTGATGAGTTAATGAAAAATACAAATAAGAAAAGATCTATCATCTCTAAACTTATTTTGCACATAGAAAATTTATTAAAAAGTGAAAATTTGATATTTAAAAATCTCAATAGACTACTACAAGATACATTAAAACATATTAAGCAAATAGAGCAGTATAGCAAAGAAGTATCATTTAAACAACTATATTATCTTTCAGAGAATATGTTTACTAAAGGATATCTACTTAATAGTATTACACTTTTAAGTGAGGCTATTGGGATGTATTGTTCTTTGGGACTTAAAAATATTGACAAAAAACTTGCCGAAAAAATTGAAGAATTTGAGAAAAGAGCAATTGCTGAAAAAAATAATGAAAAAATTATCTATAAACTTTATGATTTATATAATCAAGCAAAAGCATTATATAATGTTTCAAATTATAATGGAATATTTTTAGAAGTAAAAACTAGATATATAAAAAATACAAAAAATAGGCAAAAAGCAGATGAGTGGAATCAATCTGTTAAAGATTTAACACATTTGATAAAAACAAAGGTTGAAAAAGATGATAAATTAAAACAACTAATTATTGATATTGATAATATTAGAAATAATTTAGCTCATGCAAATAGTTCTAAAAGATTAATTGATGTTGAAAGTGATATTAAAAATGTCTTAAAGTTATATAAAGAAATTTGTATAGATAAAAATATTCTTCAGGTTAAAGATATTAAATAAAATTCTTGGGTATTGAAATTATAAATTTTGTATTTAAAATA
>NZ_CEXZHP010000235.1:0-2191 GCF_982775275.1 Nitrosophilus sp. | reverse complement strand
TTTGCCTCTTAAAGCCTAACGGCTTTACCCTCGCTCACTTTCTCACTTTTTCACTTTCTAACTTTTTCACTACTCAACTACCCAACCACTCAACCATTTTAACTTTTTTAACCAAAATTAACCACTCAAATAAAAACTTTTTTACATAAACAAAAAGCCATACTTTTTTCATAATATGCCGCTTCATTTATAAAAACCGCAAATAAGGGATCCCCTTCATATAAAATCTCATTTTTTTCAAAATCTAAAAAAATTGGGTCCTTTTTATTTATTAAACAGTAATCTTTTCCTATTAAATTGGGATGTATAACTGCACTTATTTCTTCATTTATTCTTGGAAAATCTACAACTTTAACTATTTCGTAGGCTTCTATCTTTTCATCGATTTTTAAGTTTTGAATATTTTCCAATATTTTAACCGCTTTTGTTACTATCTCATCGCATCTAAAAAATATGTTAGGATCCAAAACACCTTGGCATATCGCTCCGGCTTCAAGTGTTATGCTATGGGGAACGATACTGTTTATAAACTCTCCTTCATTGTTAGATAACCATCTTAAAATCTTTATATCTTTAAACTCTTTTGCCAAAGCTTTTGCCAGATTGTTTGATAAATCGTCATCTTTTGAAAGCACTATACTCATATTCATATTTGAAGTCGTGGTATGAAGATCTATTAAAAAATCGCAATTTTTAACTCTTTCTTTTAAAACTTTTGCCCTTTCAAACTCATAAAAATGGGAATCTTTTGATAAAGCCTCTTTAGAAAAAGATCTATTTAGATCATAATCTATATATCTTCTTTGCATTTTAAAAGCTTTTGGATTGGCAAGAATATAATCGATATTTAAATTTGATTTTATCGGTTTTTTAAGCCATTTTTTTATCAGATACGCTCCGGTTAGTTCATTTCCATGGACTCCACCGGTTATAGCTACATTTTTTATCATAAAATCCTCTCTTTTTTATTTGTTAAATTTTGAAGATAATCAGAAATATTTATAAGGGAAAATGTAACCAAAAATATCATCAAACCCGGGAAAAAACTAACCCACCATGCGATATCTATCACCTCTTTTCCTTCACTAAGTATAGATCCCCAGCTCATTTGGGGAGGCAAAACGCCAAGTCCCAAAAAGCTAAGACCCGATTCACTTAAAATCGCACCTCCTACTCCGAAAGTAAAACTTATAAAAAATATGGGAGCAATTAATGGGGCAAAATATTTTAATATTATTTTATATGAAGGAACTTTAGCTATTTGTAAAATTTTAATAAAGGGTTTTGAACTTATTTCAAAACTCTCACTTCTTATCATCCTTGCTGTAGTCATCCAACCTGTTACGGAAATAACAACAATCAATACAAAACTTGATGCTTCTATATAGCTAACAAGAGCCAAAAGTAGAAAAAATGTTGGAAAAGTTAAAAAAAGATCAACGATAACAACAAAACTTTTATCTACCTCTCCTTTAAAAAAACCGGCACTTATTCCTGCGATCAAACCTATAAAAGATGCTATAAGTGCACTCCCAACACCAATAATTAGAGATATTTGCCCCCCTTTAATAATTCTTGCTAAAAGATCCCTTCCCAATCTATCGGTTCCAAAAAGATGTTCAAATGAAGGTGGCAGAAGTATTGCATCTTTATTTAACTCGTATGGAGATGCACTATATATATATTCTCCAAAAAAAGTGAAAATAAAAATAAAAATAAGTATGGCTATACTAAAATAAGGCTTTTTCAAGATTTGACTCCATAATAGCTAAGAGTTGTTTTGCCAAATTTCCTCTTTTTTATAAGTTCATACTCTCCAATTTCTTGAGGCATATCTATTTTACTCATATGCTCGATTATTATCATTAAAACAGTATCTTTTGGTAAATTTTCAATAGTTTTTATAACCTTTTTATATATATCTTCTTGTCCCTCTCTTATAGCAAATGGAGGATCAAAATAAAAATAGGCTTTCTCTTTTTTATTTTTAAGTTTTTCTATAACATCATATATTTTTTCAAAGGCGTCTCCAAAAATAAGCGTGCATCTGTTTATATCCAAAGATTTTGCGTTTTTTAAAAGAGTATTAAAGGAGTTTTTATCTATCTCGATAAAATAGACATGTTTGGCGCCTCTGCTTAAAGCCTCAAGACCTACACTCCCGCTTCCGGCAAAAACTTCTACAAAGTTT
>NZ_CEXZHP010000234.1:0-2195 GCF_982775275.1 Nitrosophilus sp. | reverse complement strand
TAAGTGTTTTTATCATTTCATTTCTCCTAATTACTTACATTTATTTTAGAGATAATCAAATTTTTAAAAACTTTAAAGAAAAATATATAAATGAAAATGGTAATGAGACATGGAATATTCCTGAAGATCTAGAAGAGTTTAAAAAACTTGCTATTGATACTTTAAATTGGCAAATAGGACGAGTAGTATTAAAAGAAGTTGGTGGCAAGCAAGTTGATTTAAGTGCAGTAAACTCTAAAGCTATAGCTTTACTTGTTAAAGTAATAAGCTCTTTAAATCCAAACTTAGATATTTTAACAGATTTAGAGAAAGATAGTTTTAATACTTTGCTAAATCTTGCTAATAATGGTTATAGTGATAGTAAGAAATTAAAAACAGCAACAGAAGCAGTTACACAAAGTATTTCAAAATATACTGATAAAATAGTTAGAGTTGGAAAAGCGGATACACATGAAGATGTGATAAATATCTTAAACGAAGACTAACAAAAAAGGCTCCTTCCTCTTTTTATCTTCCAAAGGAGCCTTTATCGCAAAAACTGCATAAAAATCATATCACAAAGTATCATCTATCCTAAAAAAGATGACACTTTGTATCAAAGGAGTTATTATGCAGTCAAAAAATTTAAAAGCACCTTTTGGGTGGATAGGTGGGAAAAGTCGTTTAGCAAAGGATATAGTCTCTCTTATATATCCTCACAAAACTTATATAGAAGTTTTTGGAGGTGCATTAAATGTCTTATATTCTAAAACACCTTCAAAACTTGAAGTTGTCAATGATATAAATGGAGAACTTATAAATCTTCATAGAGTTATAAAGAACTATCCTCAAACTTTAACTATCTACTTAAATGAACTTCTTATCTCAAGAGAGATATTTAAAGATATAAAACAAAAATATATAAAACCAAAGAACAATATTCAAAAAGCAGCTTTTTATTACTATCTTTTATCTCAAAGCTTTGGAAGTAAAATGGATAATTTTGCAATGAGTGCTAAAAGTGGGAGAAAACCAAAAGATATATACAAATCTTTTAAAATTTGGTCAAAGAGACTAAAATATGTAACTATAGAAAATCTCTCTTTTGAAAAACTTATAAAGCTCTATGATAAAGAGGATAGCTTTTTTTATTGTGATCCTCCATATTTTGGGACGGAGAGTTACTATAAAAATACCGGTGGATTTGGAAAAGATAAACATATACTTTTAAAAGAAACTTTAACAAATATAAAAGGAAAATTTTTACTTAGTTACAATGACACTATTTTTATAAAGGAACTATACAAAGATTTTCATATCAGATCAAAAGATGTAAAATATACACTCGGTGGCTCAAAAAATCCTAAAAAGACTAAAGAAATTTTTATCTCTAATTATTGATTTTATATCATTTGATATGGAAACTTTTAAACAAATAGTCGCAAAAATAAAAATAATACTGGGAGTAAATAGAGATTATGAGGTTGCAAAAGAGTTAAACCTAAGCCTCACTAACCTTAGACAAAGAAAGGTTAGAAACTCTATCCCCTATAAAAATATAATGGATTTTTTAGCCAAAAAAGGTATATCAATCAACTATTTTTTTTATGGTCAAACTCCAGAAAGCCTTATAAATTCAACTGAGGAGTATATTTTATTAAAATACAAAAAAACCAATATTACTGCAGGTGGAGGTGGTGTTCAAGATTTTATAGAGATAAAACAAATTCCATTTTCAAAAGAGCTTCTATCTGAAATCAACATCAAATATATAACTTTAGAACTTGCAAAAAATATCGGTGATAGCATGGAGCCACTTTTTAGTAGTAATTCTATACTATTTATTGATACTCAAGATAGAACAATCAAAAACAATAAGGTCTATATTATTCAAGCAAATAATGAACTATTTGTAAAAAAAGTAAAAATTCACAATAATAAAGTCTTACTAATATCTGAAAATAAATTTTATAGTGATATGGAGTATTTAACAAATGAAATCAAAGTTATAGGAAAAGTGAAAGCCGTTTTTAAAAAATGCGATTTTTAAAAGAGCTTTAAACATATTTTAAAACCCATTTAAAGAATGTAAAAAAAAATCTAATTTTGTAAAATTTTAAAATGTCCCTAAAATATCTACTAAACCACCAAAAAATCGCCAAAATGCTAAAAAAATTTGATATATAAAGTTAGACATTACTACCTACTTTTTACAA
>NZ_CEXZHP010000233.1:0-2211 GCF_982775275.1 Nitrosophilus sp. | reverse complement strand
TATTAAAAAGAGTCTATATTTTTCTCTTTTACTTGCATATTTAATAGCAGAAACTATTTTTAGTAGATACACTTTTATTTATCTACCTATATTTTTATTTCATATATTGGCTTTAATTGGGGCGTGGGGGAACTTTTTTGCTTTGGTGCTAAATAGAACAAAAATATTTTATTTTTTAATTTTACCTCTTTTAACTACTCTTCTTTTCTTCCTTAGCGCTATCTTCGTAGTAGAGTTTGATTAATCTTTTCCATTCCTTTAATTTATCCGAAAATCCTATTTTTTGGTATGCAGGAGATGGAGATGGAAGATAATATGTGGGTAATTTTATATCTGAAAAATGTTGGTTATATATTTTTTGAGCCAATCTGCTTGTAAAAAAGATAGCTTTTATATTTGGATATTTTTTTATTAAAGATCTTATATCGTTAACTTTTATATCTTTTAAATTTTTATCAGAAGAGTTTATTCTAAAACACTCTTTTACAACATCCCATAAAGCTATATGATGTTTTTTTAAAAATTTTAACTTCTCTTCGATGCTTTTTGGCTCTTCTTCTTCAAAAACGGCAGATATTAGTTTCCAAAATTGGTTAAATCTATTTCCGTAATAAAAGGTGTTTTTAAAAGAGTCTATACTTGGAAAAGTTCCAAGTATCAAAATCTTTGAAGAGTTATCAATAATTGGTTCAAATGGGTGATAAGTTTTTGCCATATTTTTTCCCGTAAAATCGGGCAAAAGCCCGATTTTTATTCGACTTCGGCGTCAATCACCTCTTCGTCGCCACCTTTTTTTCCTTGAGACTCTTTAGTTTCTGCCCCAGCTTGAGCACCTTGCTCTTTTTTATACATTGCCTCAGCTAATTTGTGGCTAACTTGAGTTAAAGCTTGAACTTTTGCTTCTATTTGCTCTTTTGTCGCATTTTCGTCTTTTAAAACCTCTTTTAGCTCATCAAGAGCCTTTTGAATTGCGGCTTTATCTTCGGCACTTATTTGATCTCCCGCCTCTTTTAGACTCTTTTCTGTTTGATAAGCCAAAGCGTCAGCTTGGTTTTTAGTCTCGATCAACTCTCTTCTTTTCTTATCCTCTTCTTTGTGAGCTTCAGCTTCTTGAATCATTCTTTGAATCTCTTCTTCGCTCAAACCGCTTGATCCTGTGATCTTGATTTGCTGCTCTTTTCCTGTTGCTTTATCTTTTGCGGTAACTGTTAAAATACCGTTTGCATCTATATCAAAAGTAACCTCTATTTGAGGAACTCCTCTTGGAGCCGGTGGAATTCCTTCAAGCGTAAATGTTCCAAGAGATTTATTGTCTTTTGCAAGCTCTCTTTCACCTTGCAATACATGTATAGTAACTGCCGGTTGATTGTCTTCGGCTGTGCTGAAAATCTGAGTCTTTTTAGTTGGGATGGTTGTTCCTTTTTCAATAAGCTTTGTCATAACTCCGCCAAGAGTCTCTATTCCAAGGCTCAAAGGAACAACATCTAGCAACAATACATCTTTTACCTCACCTTTTAATACCGCACCTTGTATTGCAGCACCTACCGCTACAACCTCATCTGGATTTACAGATTTGTTAAGCTCTTTGTTAAAAAAGGCTTTTACTTTTTCTTGAACAAGAGGTATTCTGGTTGAACCACCAACCATAACTACTTCATTAATCTCATCTTTGCTAAGTCCTGAATCTTTTAAAACCTCTTCACATTTTTGAATAGTTTGATCAATTAGATCTTCGATCATTCCTTCAAATTTTGCCCTTGTCAATTTTTTAACCAAATGTTTTGGTCCTGTTTGATCAGCTGTAATAAAAGGTAGGTTGATCTCAGTCTCAGTTGCGCTACTTAGCTCTTTTTTTGCGTTTTCCGCAGCCTCTTTCAATCTTTGAAGCGCCATTACATCTTGTTTTAGATCTATTCCAGTTTCAGATTTGAACTCTTCAACAAGCCAATCAATTATTCTATTGTCAAAGTCATCTCCCCCTAAAAACGCGTCACCGCCAGTTGCCAAAACTTCAACAACATTATCACCGGTCTCAAGTATAGTAACATCAAATGTTCCTCCACCCAAATCGTAAACAACGATCTTTTCGGCCTCTTTTTTATCAAGCCCGTAAGCCAACGCGGCACTTGTTGGTTCGTTTATAATTCTTAAAACATTAAGACCGGCAATTATCCCTGCCTCTTTTGTAGCTTTTCTTTGGGCATCATTAAA
>NZ_CEXZHP010000232.1:0-2213 GCF_982775275.1 Nitrosophilus sp. | reverse complement strand
AGTATTGGCGGTTGATTACCCATCTGTAAGACTCATCACAAAAAATAAAGGGGTATATTTATCTAAAAATGATCCTCAAAAATTTGCAAAAAAAATTTATGAGATTATAAAAGATCCACACCAAAATGAAAAAATAGAAGAAATGAACAATATTGCAGAAAAATTCTCATATTTTAACAGAAGCAAAAAATTTGATAAATTTTTAAAAAAGATTATGGAATAAAAAATGGGTATAGTCAAAAAAATCTTAACATACATAAAATTTAGCAGAAAAAAATTTGGATTTATAGGAAAAAACAGCGATTTTTTTCATTTAAATTCAAAATATATAAAACCGGAAAATATCTATATTGGCAATTTTTGCAAAATTAGCGAAGAAGCATATTTAGATGGCTCAGGCGGCATAGAAATTAAAGATTGCACCATTATCGGACCAAAAATTACAATTATTACTTCCAATCACAATTACAATGAAAAAACAATTTCTTTTTTGCCTTATGATAACAAAATGATTCGAAAAAAAGTGACAATAAAAGAGTATTGTTGGATAGGCAGAAATGTAATAATAGTTCCGGGCGTTACAATTGGAAAAGCATGTGTTATAGCAGCAGGCAGTGTTGTTACAAGAGATATAGAAGACTACTCTATAGTTGGAGGAAATCCTGCTAAAATTATCAAAAAAAGAGATAAAAATCTCACTGATAAACTCATAAAAGAAAACAGGTGTGTTTCCAATCCAAATATAAATCCAAAACCTAAAAAAGTTTGGATTTGAAAAAAGGAAAATATTTGAAAATTTTAATCATTAAATTTAGACATATAGGCGATGTTTTACTATCTACCGCTCTTATTAAAAATTTGAAAAAATCTTTTCCCAAATCCCAAATCGATTTTGTTTTAAACAAAGAAACAAAAGAGATGATTGAAAACAATCCAAACATTAATAAAATATTTTCTTATGATAGAAAAGTAAAAAACAAAAATCTATTTGCTAAACTTTTTTATGAATACAAATTTACAAAAAATATTATCAGAAACAGATACGATATTGTTATAAACTTGACGGAAGGAGATAGAGGAGCAATCATTGCTCTATTATCAAAAGCCTCAAAACGCTATGGAGTAAAATCAAAAAACAATTTATTAAAACTGTTAAAACCGTACAATAAAGAACTCTCTTGCGATCCATATTTGCATACTGTTGAAAAAGATCTTCAGTTTTTAAAATTATTAAATTTGCCTATCAATGAAAAGAAAATCGAAATCTTTTTCACTAAAAAAGATAAAGAAAATATAGAAAATATATTAAATTCAAACAATATAAAAAATTTTGTTATAGTACATCCGGTTTCGAGATGGATGTTTAAATGCTGGGATGATAAAAAATTTGCAAAAGTTATAGACTATATTGAAAATGAAAAAAGAATAAAAGTTATAATAACAGCCTCTTCCGATAAAAAAGAGTTAAGCAAAATAGATAAGATACTATCTTATTGCAAAAGCAATCCTATAAATTTGTCAGGAAAAATATCTTTAAAAGAGCTAGCAGCCCTTATATCAAAATCTATTTTTTATTTAGGAGTTGATACAGCACCTATGCATATGGCATCAGCCTTAAATATACCTGTTATTGCACTTTTTGGTCCAACAGACCCGACTATATGGGGACCATGGGATAATGAACTCGGATATTCAAATTATAAAAAAATCAAACAAACCCAATTTAATGGCAAACATGTTATTATTCAACATCCAAATGATAAAATCATATATAAAAATGGTGAAAAAATAAGTACCGCATTGATGTCAATCGCAACAGAAGAAGTAATTTATTATATAAACAAAACGCTGGTAAATATGCCTTTGACTAAAAGTACTGATTTGGAGTGTTGGTGTTAGTGTTAGTAAATATTTTTTAATACCATCACCAACACTAACACCAACACCGAAATATTTTTAAGGAGAAATTATGAGTTTGTCTATAGATGCAAATACTAAAGATAGTTTTCTATTAAACAATAAAATATATTATAGTTTTTTAATCTCTTTATCACTGCTTTGCCTATCACTGCCTCTTTCAGAAGCTGCAAAACAGTTATTTTCATATTTAACAATTTTGTTAGGTTTTATTTTGATATATAAATATGACATTGAAGTGAAAAAAGATATAATTTTTTGGTCATTTTTACTATTTTTTATTTTTTCATTGATAA
>NZ_CEXZHP010000231.1:0-2219 GCF_982775275.1 Nitrosophilus sp. | reverse complement strand
AAGGTGAGTGAAGCGAAGCAAGTTTGCGGTTAGGAAAGGTTGAAGGGATAAGGGGGTAAGGGTCAAGATGATAAGGGAGGGCTCAATTCCCAATTCCCATTTCCCAATTCCAAATTCCCATTTTCCATTTCCCAAATTTATATATAAGGAGCAAAATTGTATTTTTTTTTAATAGCTATTTTTGGTCTAATTTTTGGCTCTTTTTTAAATGTATTGATTTATAGAATTCCAAATTTTCAAAATATCGCTTTTCCCTCAAGCCACTGTCCAAAATGTAAAAATCCTTTGAAATGGTGGCACAATATTCCGGTGATTTCTTGGATAATATTAAAAGGTAAATGCTATTATTGTAAGGAAAAAATATCTTTTAGATATCCTCTAATAGAGATATTAACATCACTAATATTTTTAACGGTTTTTTTAAAAAACGGAATAAATATATACTCTTTAATTATCTCTTTAGTCTTTTCTCTATTGCTTGCGTTATCCGTAATCGATCTGTTTTATAAAGCGGTTCCCGATAGTATAAATCTAACTGCACTTACTTTAGCGATTTTTTCTTCGCAAGATATATTGCAAAATTTACAAAACGCTCTAATATTTGCAGGAGCTTTTGCCCTTTTGAGATTTTATGTAAGTTATTATGTCTCTTTAAAAGAAAATATTTTACTAAATCAAAAAATCAAAAAATCCCCATGGCTAAAAAGCTTTTATCCAGCCCCGGTTATGATTGAGGCTATGGGTGAGGGAGATATTATCGTAGCGGCTACGATAGGAGCTATACTTGGCGTAAAACTCTCCATTATAGCCATATTTTTATCGGCTATTTTTGCGATTCCTGCATCAATATTTTTAAGAGCTACAAAAAGAGAGTTAGAACTTCCCTATATTCCTTTTTTAGCGATTTCCCTTATAATTGTGTTTTTATATGAACAAAATTTTAATAAATTGATAGAGTGGTTTATAAATGGTTAGATTAAGCAGATATTTAAACAATAACTTTTCGACGATGTTTTTTTCTCTTTTTGTTCCTCTTTTTGCTATAGCTTCGCTTATCTTTTTTATTAAAGTGGTATCGATTACTTCCATTATAAAAGTAGATTTTTATGAGTTGATAAAACTCTATATTTACGTTCTTCCGCAAATTCTTTTTTATACTATACCTATAACATTTTTTGCCGCCGGAGTGATGAGTTTATCTAAACTCTCTTACGATTATGAGATGGTGGTTATTTTTTCGTTGGGGATCAAACCCATTAAAATTGCCCATATTTTAGGAAAACTTTCATTACTTACCTCTATTTCGTTATTGACTCTCTCTTTAGTTATAATTCCTCAGGCAAAACAGATGTATAAAGGCTTTATTGCCTTTAAAAAAGCTGAAGCGGTATTTAATATAAAACCGAGCGAATATGGACAAAAATTTGGCGATTGGCTCTTGTTTATAGGCTCACAAATAGGAACAAACCATTTTAAAGACGTAGTTTTATACAATCAAAAAGTTATGAACAAAGAAAATTTTATAACGGCAAAAGAGGCTTTAATAATCTCAGATAACGAAGGATTAAAATTTATTTTAAAAGATGGTAAAGGTTATACTTACGAAAATGGGCTTTTAAATCAACTTGAATTTGAAAAAATGGTATTAAACGATTTAAGCGTCTTAGAGGCAAAAAAATATAGAAACGTTATTGAGTATTGGTTTGAGAGCACATCAAACAAAAAAAGGGCTTTTGATTTTTCGATTTTTATAATCGTTTCTCTTTTCCCGATGATATCAATATTTTTAATAATGGGTTTAGGGATTAAGAATCCAAGATATGAAAAAAAATTTTACGTATTTATGGATAATTTTATCGATAATAATATTTTATACCCTCTCATTTTTACTTTCAAAAAATATACCGTTTTACGCGATAGGAATAATGATCTTTTTATGGCTGTTTTTTGGTTATTTAATTTACAAAAAAAGAGTAAAAAGTAGATATTGATGAGAGTCAAAGGGATAATAAGCTACGACGGAAGTAGATTTTTGGGTTTCCAATCCCAAAAACATACAAAAAATACGGTTGCAAACAGTATAGAAAGCGCCTTTAAAAAACTTTCAATAGATTCTAAAATCGTAGCAAGCGGCAGAACCGACAAAGGCGTGCACGCGACAAATCAGGTTATTCATTTTGATTTGCCAAAACATTGGAGAGATTTGGATAAACTAAAAA
>NZ_CEXZHP010000230.1:0-2221 GCF_982775275.1 Nitrosophilus sp. | reverse complement strand
GTTAAATAATCAGGTATAGCCACCCAAAAAATTATCATTTTTTGTGTGGCGTTAAAGCTTAAGCGGTTAACTACATTTGCTATCGCAAAGTTTATTTTGCTATGTAATACTTAATATTACAAATATATAAATTAATTTGTACAAATCAAATTCTCTATATATAACATTTATAAAAATTCAGTATTTTAAAAATTTTATTCTGAAATATTAAAAAGAAGAAAAATTATAAGCAATTTTATAACAAGCATTTTTCATTTAAAATTTAAAAATAGGGAGGGCATAATGCCAACATCCCTATATATGCTATTATACTATAAAAAATCATTCTTTTCATCTTCATTTTTTCCTTTTTCTAATTCTTCTGCGATTTTTCGATTAACAAAAGCTTCTATCTCCATTTTTGTCATTTCGACTTCTTCGGGATCTGCAATTCTTAAAAGTTCCATTTTTTCTCTGTGAAACTCTTTTGCCATCATTAACGCTTCTTCGAAAGTAAGAAATTCATTTTCTTCCATCAATTTTTTGGCTTCCTGCTCTATATTATATGCGATAGTGGAAAAATTAAGTCTTTCCAAATCGTCAAGAACACTATTTGTTTCTTTTTGTGGATCTATCATCTTCTGTTCCTTTTAATGAAACTAATTTTTTAAAATTATATCTATTAAATTTATTCTAATCAATATAGGTTCTATCATAATGCAACTATTTTTACTTAAAAATTAAAACAAAAACTCTTATCATTTTGTTATCAAGATAAACAAGGAGGAGAAAATGCCAAAATATGTCCAAACTAAAAATCTTTCCAAAATTTTTGATTTATCAATAGATTTTTTTAAAAGAAGAATGTTTAAAGAGTTCAAAGAAGGTATCCATTTTTTTATTCCTCCTGGATCATCAAAAACTAAAAAAGCAATCCTTTGGGATGTTGAAGCTATTGAAAATTGGTTAAGAGGAAATTATATAGATCCTGAATTGGATGAGCTTCTATCAAGATAATATAGGATAAAATATGATTATTGATTGTAGGTGCACCAAATCCTCAAAAAAGGAGGAAAAGGTGCTAGAAATAAAAGCTTCCATTTTAGATAGGAAAAATCGAAACCACTGGTATATTAAATACCAAGTGTTCTTTGAAAATGGAGATGTTAAAACTTATCAAATTAGCACAAAAGTGTCTAAAAAAGAAAAAAGCAAAAATTTTATGCAAACAAAATATCTTCCAGCCTGGATAGCAAGAAAAAAGGAAGAGTTTAAAGTAAAAGATGGCAAGAAAAAAAAGTTTGACTATTTTGCAGAACTCTTTTTACAGCAAGTAACTCATTATCATGACTATAATAATATAAAAGCTAGAGTCGAAAAAATTCTAAAAAAGTTTGGTAGTAAAGATATCCAAAAAATTACTAAATTGGATATAAAAATCTTCTTGCAAAACCTGAGATGTCATAAAACCGGTAAAGAACTTACCAAAAATACAAAATCCAAATATCTTAGGGTATTTCATGGAATTTTTGAATTAGCTGAAGATGCCGGTTTAATTCAAAGAAATTGGACATACGACATAAAGCTACCTGGCAGCAAAATGGTAAATCTAAACAAAATAAGACCCTTTACTACTGAAGAAGTAAATACTCTACTTCATAGAAGCAATGGACTTCTAAATTGCTATCTAGGTATAGCCTTTAATCAAGGAATGAGCCCTTCAGAGATTATCGCTCTGCAAATTTCCGATATTGATCTATCAAATAAAACAATATCTATAAAGAGAGATTTAACAAAAGGCGAAATTCATGAAACAAAAACGCAATATAGAACAAGAACCATTCCTCTTTTTAATTCGGCTCTTCCTTATATAGAAAAACTTTTAATAGAAGCCAAAAGAAAAAAGTCCATTTGGCTATTTACCAAAAAAGATGGCTCTCATCTTTATGATATAAAAGACATTAGAGGTAACAGAGCCATAATCAAAAACGGCAAAGTTATCAAGAAAAACAGCGGATGGTATAAACTTCTTGAAGATTGCAATATAGAGTATAGGGATCTAAAAAATTGTCGTCATACATTTGCGGTAAGAGCAATTGAGAGTAAAATGTTTACTCTCCAAGAGATTGCCAATATTTTAGGACATGGAAGTTTAGAGATGATTTTCAATCATTACGCAAAATGGATTGGTGATAAAGCGCTAAATATGAAAAGAGATATAAATTTGTTTGATAACATTTCA
>NZ_CEXZHP010000229.1:0-2227 GCF_982775275.1 Nitrosophilus sp. | reverse complement strand
TTAAAGATAGATAGTTAATGATTTGCTCTCTTGAGATTACCTTGCCTTTGTTTTTTACCAAATATAAAAGCAAATCAAATTCAACTTTTGTTAAATCAACCTCATATCCATCTACTATTACACTTCTATTATCCTCATCTATTTGAATATCATCTATTTTTATTATATCTTTTTTTACTCTTTTTAAAACCGCTTCAATTCTTAATACCAATTCTCTTGGCTCATAAGGTTTTGCTAAATAATCATCGGCTCCAAGCTCAAATCCAACTATTTTATTACCTATATCACCTCTTGCACTTGAGATTATTATTGGTAAATTTTTAATTTGTTTTAACTTTTTAAACAAATCAAAACCATCGATATCCGGGAGCATTAGATCCAAAATAATTATATCAAAATAGTTTTTTTTCAAAATCTCAATTGCTTCTTTTGCATTGTTTGCAATTTCAACAAAAAAATTATAATTTTTTAGATAATTTTTTATTAAATCTTGCAAAGATATATCATCTTCGATTAATAAAACTTTATTCAATCTCCCACTCCTTAATAAAATAGATAAACTTTTTTCTTTGGGATTTATTTAAAATAGTATGAATTTGTTTAAAAAAATCAGCTTCTATTTTTGTTTTTTCTTTTTTATATTGAATAATTAGGTTATAATAATCATCTTTGCTAAAATTATCGCTTATAAATTTTTGATTTAACTTTTTTGCTAATTTATTTTCAAATTTTTGGATTTTTTTTGCTTTTTTTCTATATTCAATCAACAAATCCATAATTTTATTTTTTTGTTTTTTTGAAAGTTCTAAAAAGCTCAAATCTCTTGGAATATGTTCATAATACTCATCTTCAAACTCAAAATGATCAGCATATGCAAATATTACACAAAATAAAACTATAATAAATCTCATAATAACTCCATTTTAATATTTTTGTCTTCAATTAATCCTTGCTCAATATCGCTATGACAAGCTTTGCAATTTGATTTTGATTTTATTTTAGGGTTTTTAAAAACCTCTTTTTTTATATTTTTGTGTTTATATTTCCAATAAGGAATTTCTGTTATACTTATTGTATCATCTTTTTTCATACTTTTTAATAAATAAACAGAGTATTCTTTTTTAGAATTTTCACTACTATTTTTTAAAAGATAAGATAGTATTTTTTGATTATCCTCATCTTCAAGCGAAGCATCATCTCCAAAATGGTTATCTAAATTTGCCATCATTTTTTGCCAAGATTTTTTAGGTAGAGTTTGAGGAGGATATATCATATGACAACTTCCGCACTCATTTGCAAAAAGCGGGTTTTTTTCATTATAATCAATCTTGCTAAATTTTGGTTTTGTCAAGATAGATTTTTCATAAGTTGCATAAATAAAAACTAAAACCACACATATAAAAAATATGATAGCAATAATTTTTTGAAAAATATTTAAAGTTACTTTTTCATTACCAAAATTTTTATATCCGTTTATTATAGAGGTTAATACCTTATCATTTTTATGAAGTAAGTTCTCTATAAATACACCGCCTAAATGAATAGCAATTAATACTAATATTAAATTTGCAAAAAACTCGTGCAGCTTTTTAAAAGCTTCCATATCTTTAAAAAAAGTATCATTTAAAAAACTAAAAACACCTCTTCCTTCTTGCACGCCAAAAGTTAAAATTCCACTAAAAACAGTAAAAAAAACAACTACTATCAAACTTACCATAACAAGTGAAGCGGCCATATTATGGCCTAAATATTTTTTTTGATTTATAAAAATATTTAAGCCAAAAATGATAGCTTTTTTAATATTAAAATTAAAATCAGTCCATTTAGAATATTTTGGTCCTACAAATCCCCAAACTATCCTAAAAAATATCAAAACTCCAACCGCATAACCAATAGCACCGTGAAAAATAAGCAATCTTTCACTCTCGCTACTTATAAAAGCTAAAGCTATCAATAAAACCAAGCTCCAGTGAAAAATTCATGTTGGCAGTGTCCAAATATAGCTCATTGTTATCCTTTTAATCATCCCATCTTTTATAATTTGGTATTTTTAAATTTCTTTCACTATAATTTCCTTGCTCTGCTTTTGTATGACAAGCATTGCAATTATAAAAGCCTCTAACTTCTTTTTGAGTTATATATTTTTTTGGTATTTTTCTATGCTCTTTTATAAAATATGGAATTTCTGATATTTTTAACGGAGTTTTATAATTTGGGATACTCTCAA
>NZ_CEXZHP010000228.1:0-2228 GCF_982775275.1 Nitrosophilus sp. | reverse complement strand
TTTTCTATTTATTACTATTTTTTCACCATATATTTTTCTCATTTGAGGTTTTTGAACGATATAAACATCTTTTTCAAAAATATACTCAAGTCTATTTGGAAGATATACGATCTTTTGAGCTTTTCCTTCATATGTCCTATTTATATCTAAAACTATAAAAAATTTAACATCCCCTATCGCTTCATATTTTTTTGGCTTTTTATTTTCATCAAAATATACTATTACTTTTGAAGCATCAATTTTATCTTTTCCCTTTTTTATATGAACATTTCCAGTAAAAATAGATATTAGCCTCTTTTCATCGGCTTCAAAATTTTTTGATGTTATCTCAACATTTTCCGCTATCAAAAGGTTTGTCAAAAATATAAAAAAAAGGGCTATTTTTCTTTTCATTTTTCATTCTTTGTGATAATATTTGCATATATATTTTTAGCTAAAATTTTACCTTTATTTCTATAATAAATCAAATCTTCTCCCGTTATAGTAGCGCTTTTTGTAACAAGCCTAAAATCTCTTTTACTTTTTAAAATCTCATTTTTAAGATCATATATAGCCTCTTTTGCGTAAAAGATAAAATCTTTTGTTTTATATACGATATTATCATATAGATATATTTTTCTATTTTTGTATATTCCTTTATACGCTTCTAGCTCCTCTTTTGGAGGATGGACTTTTTTATATTTTGGATAATATATAACAAGTCTATCTTTATATTTTTCTCCTATTTTTCCAAATATTGTGCTTTTACTTCCGTTTTGGTCGATTTCTATTAATTTAAAATTTTCAAATTTGACTTCGGCAAGATTTTTTATATCTTTTTCTTCAATTTTATAAGGTTTCAAAAATAGTGTCCACAAAATAGATAATAAAATCAGACCAAAAAGAAAAAACGAAACCCTCAATCAATATCCTTCGTCCAAAACTCATAATATTTGTCTAAAAGTCTCTCTTTTTCTAAAATAAACTCTATCATTTCCCTAACCGCACCTTCTCCACCATCTTTGCTTAAAACCACATCAACGCTATTTTTTATAAATTCTATTCCGTTTTTTGGAGTAAAACTTAAACCAACGCTTTTTAAAAGCCTATAATCGTTTAAATCATCTCCAATTGCGGCGATATTTTCATATTCTATTTTACTACTTAAACTTATCTCTTTTAAAGCTTCAAGTTTGTTATCCATACCTTGAAAAAGATAATGAACGCCTAACTCTTTTGCTCTTTTTTCAACAATTTTTGAATCTCTTCCAGTTATTATAGCTACTTTTTTTCCAAGCCTCATCCACTGTTTTATCGCAAATCCGTCTTTTACGTTAAAAGACTTTATCTCATCGCCTCCGTTTGTATAGGTTATCTTTCCATTGGTCATACATCCATCAACATCCAAAATGATAAGCTCTATCAAATTATCCCCTTGGTGCTTGGAATTGAAGCTTTTTCATTAAATTTTAACGCCCTTCTTAAAGCAACAGCAAAAGATTTAAAAGAAGCCTCGGCAATATGGTGCCTATTTTTACCTCTTTTTTTAATTATATGAGCGGTAATTTTTGCATTGCTTATTAAAGCCCTATAAAACTCTTCAAAAAGTTCCCCGTCAAAATCGCCGATTTTACCTTCAATATCAACTTCATAAACCAAAAATGCTCTATTGCTCAAATCAAGAGCACATTCAACCGCCGCCTCATCCATTACAACAATAGCATCACCAAAACGCTCTTTATTTTCTAAAGGATAAATCTCTTTATTTAAAGCTTCGCCTAAAACTATGCCCACATCTTCAACGCTATGATGATAGTCTACATGAATATCTCCTACACATTTTAACTCCAAATCTATCTGAGCATGTTTAGCAAAACTCTCTAACATATGATCAAAAAAACCGATACCTGTGGAAATATTATATCTTCCACTGCCCTCAACATCTAATTTTAATGAAATTTCCGTCTCTTTTGTCTTTCTTTTTAATTCAACCATATTTTTATCCTTTTTTTCTATTGTCTAACCACAAAAGCCCCAGGGAAAAGACCTTTGGCTATAAAATCCCTTGCTTCCTCTTCACTCTCAAATCCCATTAACCAAACTCTATATAAAGGTTTTCCCTCAACAATAAACTTTTTTATAATCGCATGATATCTGTTTTGAACTAAAGAGTATCTTTTTTTAGTTATTAAAGCTCCCTGATATCTTCTAAAAGAGCCGATCTGAACACCGAAATTGGTCAATTTAAC
>NZ_CEXZHP010000227.1:0-2237 GCF_982775275.1 Nitrosophilus sp. | reverse complement strand
ATTGCCGGTCCTCCGAGATTTGCGCTAAAACTATATAAACCAGCACTGTTTGCCACCCCTCCAAATATTCCATATTTAGCACCTATTTGATAAGCTTTTTTGCTGCTTATTTCCACAATTTTTGCTTTTACATAAACTTGTTGCCTATCAATATCCAATATTTCAATTACTTTTTTTAACTCTTCAAACTCTTTTTGACTAGATAATATTATTAAGGTATTTGTTGGAACATCTACCGTTATAGAGGGTTTATACTCTTTTTTATCATACATTTTTTTAGAAATTAAATCGTTTAAAACTTTTTGCAAATCATTACAATCTGAATTTTTTAATTTTATTATATGAATAGAAGGTTTTACAATATCATCTTTTTTATCCAATCTCTTTATATAATCTTCTAAAATTTTTATCTCATTAAAATCCCCTAGTATTATGAATGTATTTGTTGATTCATTGGGTATTATTTCTAACTGTTTTGTTTTTGTATCTATAGGAAATAATGATTTTGATATTTTTTCAATCTTTGGATATAGTGATAAAACGTTTGCGTTTTTTAAAGAAACAAATTTAATATCTTTTTTTCTTTTTTTATCCATTATAGATATAATTTTTTTTATTTTTTTCAAATTTTTTGGAAAATCGGTAATTATTATAGTATTTGTATCTTTTACTAAAGTAGCTTTTCCATTTCTACTAATCATAAAATTGATAGATGAAAATATTTTAGAGGCATCTACATATCTGATTCCTATAATATCCGTTTGGATCTGATTAATTTTGCTATTACCATAAATCGGAGGCGCTTCTTTCAAAGCGTCTTTGCTTTTTATCACTAAAAGATATTTTTGCGGAGTCTCAATTATAGTATAGCCTTTAGTTTTTAAAACATTTATCAATAAATCATAAATCTCTTCTTTATTTATCGGCTTTACGGAGATAAAATTTACTTTTCCATTAATATTTTCTGGAGCTAAAATATTTTTTTTTGTGATTTTTGCAACCATTTTAATAAAATTATTTATAGTTAAATTTTTAAAATTTAAAATAATTTTTTCTTGATTTGCAAAAAGGTTAATAACCAATAAAAATATTATTATTAATCTATTCAATTTCATAATAAATTTCCCTTTTTTCTCCATTTCTTACTAAATTTATTTGCATAGTTTCAATATCTTTATCTGTTAATAAATCATTCAAAAAAGATATATTATCTAATGATTGACCATTTATCATATAAATAATATCTCCGATATTCAACCCAAATTTTCTAATTGGAGAATATTTTTTTAAATATGATATTTTATATGCTACTTTGCCATCATATTCTACTTTTTGAATCCCTATATCTTCCAATAAAAGATCAAACTTTTCTTTCAATTTTTTAATTTCTGATTTTTTTAATTTAATATATTCTTCTATTTGGTCTTTGCCCGAAATCTTTTGAGAAAAAATCTCTTTTTCAAATTTATCTTCTAAATATAAGATATACTCTCTATCCTTTTGTAAAATAGCATAATTTTTTCCTATCTTTTTTAGGGTATATCCCTTATATTTTTCATTAAGTTGTAAAAAAATCTCTTTATTGTTATCCGAAATTATAATAAATCCTTCATTTTCATTTTCAAGATATATAGCTTTTAATGATAAATTTTCCAATTCTTCAAAATTTAATATATTTTCATTTATATTTTTATTATTTTTTTTATCATTATTACAAAATACTTTTGATATTTTTATATTATAAATTTTACTGTTTACATTATAACCAATATGTTCTGTCGGAGTTTTAGGTAAAAAAATATATAAAATTGAATTTATAAATATAGCCAAAACAAAAGAAGAAAAAAGTATAAAAAAATATTTTTTAAAAATTTGTTTCAATATAATAACCCTTGTCATCTTTTTTTATTTTAAAAAAATTTTTCAATTTTTTAATATTTAAACTTTCTAAATTTTTAAAATATATTATAATTTTTTTATTAAAAAGATCGATTTTACCGTCAAATTTTAACTGCTTTGAGTTTGAGAATATTTTTATATAGTTAGGTTCAAGCAAAGAGTATGTCAAATTTAGTTTTTTAATATCTAAATTTTTTTCAAACCTATTTTTTAAATTATCAATTTCGATTTTATTATAAAAAATATACGGAAATACTTTAATATTTTCTATATACGCAATTTCTAAGCCTTTAAAGATAACATTAATATTTTGGATATTAAAAGATAGATATTTGCTA
>NZ_CEXZHP010000226.1:0-2248 GCF_982775275.1 Nitrosophilus sp. | reverse complement strand
CGTGCCCGAGCGAAGGCTGCGATTTTATGTGAGCCCTAAAATAAGATTTTAGTGGTGAGCATAGGAGCAGCCCGTTTACCTTGAAGCAAACGAAGGTGAGTGAAACGAAGCAAGTTTGTGGTTTGTTAAAATAGTTAAAATAGTTGAGTAGTTGAGTGGTTAGGTAGAAGGTTGAAGGTAGAAGGGAGAAGGTGGTAAGGAGATAAGGTGATAAGGTGGTAAGGTGGTAAGATGGCTCAATTCCTAATTCCTAATTCCTAATTCCTTAATTTTCATTTCTTATAATTAAACTTTTTGGAAGGTTAAATTTTTCAATTATCTCTTTTTCTTTCTCTCTCATTTCCCCTTTGTCTGTTTCATGATCATATCCAAGCAGATGCAACAATCCATGAATAAAAAGCAGGGCTAACTCTTCAAGTGGTGTATGACCATATTTTTGTGCAGCTTCTAAAACCTTATCCAATGAAATAACTATAATGCCGAGCATACTACCTGGAGTATCTTCTAAAGGAAAGCTCAAAACATCCGTAGCTTTATCAACTCCCCTAAACTCTTTATTTAATTTTCTTATCTCTTCATCGTCGGTTAATATTAGCTCAATATCTTTTTGTGTTAGAAAATCGGCTATATTTTCAAGGAGTTTTATATCAAATTGATAATCTGTTCTATTGTCAAATTCAATCATTTTTTAACCTTTTTTTATTAATTTTATCAAAAATATCTTAATAATCTTCCTATTTAAGAGAGTTTAATTTTTAAAATTATAAAATAACCAGTATATCATAATTTTTTAAAAGGGATATAGATGAATATTTTTAAAAATTTAACGATAAAAACAAAACTAATAATTTTAGTTTTCGTATCGGTTTTTAGCACTGCGATACTTTCATATATATTGATAAGTAAAAATTATGAAGATTATCGTCTGAATAGGCAACTTGAAAAAAGTATAAAATTTGCCGTTAAAATTTCAAATTTAGTCCATGAGTTACAAAAAGAAAGAGGTAGGACAGCTGGTTTTTTAGGAAGCGGTGGAAAGAAATTTTCGGCTGAAATAAAAGAACAAAGAGATTTAACTAACAAAAGAAGAGATGATCTTGAAAAGTTTTTGAAATCAAAAGATTTTAAAGATATTGATAATAGTATTAAAAATAGATTTAAAAAAGCATACTCTCTTTTAAAAGTTCTTGATAAAGTTAGAAATAAAATAGATAAATTTGCTATTAATACAAAAGACGCTATAGGATATTATACGAAAATGAACTCTCTTTTTTTAGACACGATTGCTTTGATATCAAAAAATGCCCATAACGAAAAACTTGCAAAAGAGCTTATAGCTTATACGAACTTTTTATTATCAAAAGAGAGAGCCGGTATTGAGAGGGCAGTATTGTCCAATACTTTTGCAAGAGATCAATTTCTTCCAGGTTTTTTTGTTAAATTTATAACTTTAATAAGCGAACAAAAAGCTTTTTTAAAATCTTTTGAAGTGGCGGCGCCAAGAGATTTTATAACTTTTTATCAAGAAAAATTAAAGGGTGAAGTTATCCAAGAAGTAAAAAGAATGGAAAATATCGCTATTAAAAAAGCAAATATAGGAGGCTTTGGAATAGATCCAGGTTATTGGTTTAAAAAGATTACTCAAAAAATAAATCTTTTAAAAGATGTTGAAGATTATATCTCAAAAAAACTGATCTCAAATATAAACAGTGAAATTTTAAAAGAAAAAAAGGTCCTTTTGATAAACAGTATATACTCATTTTTAGTTATAGCTTTAACGCTTTTCTTAGGATATATAATCGCTAATAGATCCGTAAACGTTCCAATTTCTAGAATCAAGTCTATTTTAGAAGATGTAGCGAAAAATAAAGATTTTACAAAAAAAATCGATATAGAGTCAAAAGATGAAATAGGTTTGATCGCATCAAGTATAAACGAGGTCTTAAGCTCGGCAAAAGATGCGATAAATCAAGCAAAAATAGCTGCTCAAGAGGATGCATCAATTGCCGCAGAACTTAGTTCTACGGCTATGGAGATAGGAAAAAGAGCCGAAGAAGAAGCAACTATCGTATCCAATACTACAAGTAAGGCAAACGCTACAAAATCCCCTTTAGAGATCTCAGTTAGAAGTCTTGATGAATCAAGCAAAGAGATAACAAAAGCAAACGAGAGACTTGATCTTGCCAAGAAAACTATAATGGATTTTATAGAAGTTGTAAACAAAAGTGCCCAAAATGAGGAAAAGATA
>NZ_CEXZHP010000225.1:0-2272 GCF_982775275.1 Nitrosophilus sp. | reverse complement strand
AACGATAGTTTTTATTTTTCCCAAAAAAGAGGCTGCTACCTCTTTTCCTTCGCTAACTGCTGCAACTCTTAGTCCGGTTATAAAAAACTCTCTTGTTAAAATAAGATATATAGCCCAAGGATTTGCTCTATCTAAAACCATTAAACCTAAAAAACCGGCAAGTGTAAGCATTTTGTCCGCTAATGGATCTAAAATTTTGCCAAGCTCGGTTATCTGGTTAAATTCTCTTGCTATATATCCGTCAAAAAAATCGGTAATAGAAGCAAATACAAATAAAAATGCGGCAAAAAAATCCAACCAGGAAGGGTGAATATCCTCAAATATATCTCTATTTACCAAAAACATAAACATAATGGGAGCAATTAAGAGTCTAATAAAAGCTAAGATATTTGGAAGGTTAACAGATTTACTCATTTAAAGCTGCTTCCACCATCTATAATAATTGTTTGACCCGTTATCCAGCTTGCTTCATCACTACATAAAAAATAGCAAGCTCCCGCTAAATCTTCGGGTTTGCCCATCCTTTTAATTGAGGCTCTTTTAATAGTTTCAGCCTTTACCTCTTCATAATTTGGAAAAGCTCTTAATGCGTCAGTATCTATAGGACCTCCGCTTACGGCGTTTACTCTTATGTTTTTTTCGCCAAGTTCGGCTGCGGCATATTTGACCATCGTCTCAACAGCCGCTTTTGAATTTGCATGTCCGGCATAGTTGGGAGTATATACGATATTGCCTGTAGAACTCATAGATATTATACTTCCGCCGCCAACCTTTTGCATTCTTTTTGCTGCTTCTTGTGCACCTACTACAAAAGCCAAAACCGTTGCGGTGTAGATATTGTTAAGTCCTTTTGGTTTTAGTCTCATAAATGGCGCAAAACCTCCAACAACGGCTCTACCGGAAATTATGGCATTTGATATAAAAAAATCGACTCTTTCAAAATCTTCGTCTATCTTTTTAAAAAGATCTTTATATTCGTTTGGCTCTAAAATATTAAGCTTATACGCTTTTGCTTTAATTTTATAATTTTCTTCAAGTTCTTTTGCAAAGTTATTTGCCAACTCTTCATTGGTATTATATGTAAAAGCTATATTTACTCCCTCTTTTGCAAATCTTTCAACTATGGCTTTTCCTATTCCTCTTGTTCCGCCGCTAATTACTAATGTTTTTCCTCTCATTGCACAACCTCATATTTTTTTAATATTTCTTCTATTTTTTTCATATTTTCTTTGTTTGGTGGGGTTAGCGGGAGTCTATACTCTAAATTATCCAGTAAACCCGCAATATACATCGCCGCTTTAATTGGTATAGGATTGCTTTCTATAAAAAGCACTTTGTTTATATCGTAAAGTTCATCGTTTATCATTTTTGCCGTGTCAAACTGACCTGCGATCCCTGCATGAATCAATGTAGAAATTTTATCGGGTAAAAGGTTTGCGGTAACAGATATACAACCCATTCCACCGTTTGCTATAATTGGATAGTTTATTGCATCATCACCGCTAATAACATAAAGGTCCGGTCTTTTTGCAAGAAGTTCAACACATCTTTCGATAGATCCGGTAGCCTCTTTAACTCCGTATATATTATCTACTTCGTCAAATAGTCTAAAAATTGTTTGAGGAGCTATATCTACTGCGGTTCTTCCTGGCACGTTATACAAAAGCACCGGAATATCTACAGAATTAGCTATAGCTTTGTAATGTTGGTATATGCCTTCTTGTGTTGGTTTGTTATAATAAGGAGATACACTCAAAATCGCATCCGCTCCAGCTTTTTGAGCAAAAAGGGCTAAATCTATGGCTTCATGCGTCGAGTTACTACCCGCACCTGCCATAACTTTGGTATCGCTATTTTTACAAACCTCAACGGCTATTTCTATACATCTTTTATGCTCATCATGAGTTAATGTCGCACTCTCTCCAGTAGTTCCAACAGGCACTACAACATCTATCATATTATCAATTTGTCTTTTTATTAATGAAGCATATTTTTCTTCGTCTATTTTGCCGTTTCTAAACGGGGTAATAAGAGCGGTCATCGCACCTTTAAGTTTTTGCATCACTTTTCCTTTCTCAAAATCAAAGTTGTAGAGTTATCTTTATAAAAATATTTTTTTGCGACCTCTTGTAAATCTTTAGGCGTTAGTTTATCAATATTTTCCTCATATTTTAGTAAAGGAAAAGTGATGCAAAAACTTAAAGGTGCGATGACCGCTCCTATTACCCCGTTTAGAAACGGCAAAATAGACGAAGAAAAATATGCTTCATTA
>NZ_CEXZHP010000224.1:0-2312 GCF_982775275.1 Nitrosophilus sp. | reverse complement strand
AGAAGTATTGTAACTATAAAAGCTAATTTGGTAGATGATTTTAATATAGATTGCATTGATAATAAAACTATTATCAATGCAATTAAAGCTATTTAGATGTGTCTCTTGTTTTTGAGATAAAAGAAGCTATTTTATAGCCATGATTTAAAGCTATTGCTATAGAACCTCCTGTTTCAGTAACAATATCTCCGGCGGCAAAGAGTCCGGGAATTTTTGTTTGAAAATTTTCATCTACTTCAACTCTATTTTTTTTAACTTCTATTCCGCATTTTTTCAAAAAATCCGTTGGTGTTGTTCCGCCTATTGCATAAATTATCCTATCATATACTTTACTGCTTCCATCTGTAAAGTTTACTTTAGGTTTTCCATGTTCACTCTCAAGTGATATAATGTCAATACCAAGTTTTAATTTTAATTTTCCTTTTTTTGCATAATCATCTACAATTTTTTCATTTTCAGGATTTAATCTTGTAAATTTTTCTCTTCTGTAATTTAATGTAACATCGTTAGTATCTGCTAAAAAATATGCATATTCTGCTGCAGAGTTTCCTCCGCCAACAACTAATATCTTTTCACCTTTTGAGCATTTGTCAAGATTAAAATTTACAAACTGTTTTATAGAAGGAGGTATTTTATAGCTTGGTTTATTTGGTTTACCCATTTTACCTATGGCAATAACAACATTTTTTGATCTATACTTTTTATTATTTGTTGTAGAAACCTCAAAAATATCATCTATTTTTTCTACTTTTTCAACTTCTGTGTTAAATAGAGTATCAATTTTGTGACGATCGAGCATTTTATCAAACAAATCCAAAGTTGTCTCTTTTGTTCCATCCATAAATATTATGCGGCCTTCACACTCAACCTTTTGTCCCATCCAGTCTTTATCTACTCTTTTATTGTCTTTATAAAATGTTCTAATTGTTGTAGAGTGGTTTTCGGCTTTTTCTATAAGCAAAATATCTTTAATTCCAAATATAAAACTCTCAATCGCAGTTGAGATTCCTGCCGGTCCAGCACCGATTATAGCTATATCATAAACCTTTTCCATTGTCTGCCTTTTATAAAAATTTCTTATATTATTTTATTATAAACCTTAAAAGCCTATAAAATATTTTTTTAATTACATAAAAAGCACAAAAAGAGTAAAATAAGCTATAAAAAAAGAGGTGGATTATGGAGGAGTTTTTAAGCAAAGCAAAAAAAAGTGCGGCAGTTTTATCAACAATAAGTGGAGAAAAAAAGAAAAAAGTTTTAAATGAGATGGCCGATGCTTTAGAGAGAAATTTAGATGTGATATTAGAGGCAAATGCAAAGGATATGGAAAATGCTGAAGATAATAATCTTACTTCAGCTCTAAAAGATAGATTGTTACTAAACAAAAAAAGAGTTTTGGATATGGCAAACTCTGTTAGAGAGATTGCAGCTTTAAAAGACCCCGTGGGAAGAGTATTAGATGGCTGGGTTTTAGATAATGGACTTAGAATTGAGAAAGTTTCTATTCCTATTGGAGTTATTGGAATCATTTACGAATCAAGGCCAAATGTTACAAGTGATACCGCAGCACTTTGTTTTAAAAGCTCAAATGTTTGTATCTTGAAAGGTGGGAAAGAGGCTCAAAACTCAAATGAGGCTATTGCTGCTATCTTAAGAGAAGTACTTGAAGAAAACAGTTTGCCAAAAGATATAATCTCTTTGCTTCCGGATTATAGTAGAGAAGGGGTTAGTAAACTTATAAAGATGGATAAATATGTTGATCTAATCATCCCGAGGGGAGGAGAGGCACTGATTCGTTATGTTAGCCAAAACGCTACGGTTCCAGTAGTAAAACACGATAAAGGGTTATGTCATACTTATATAGATAAAGATGCAGACTTTGAAAAAGCGATAAAAATAGCCGTAAACGCTAAAGTTCAAAGGCCCGGAGTTTGCAATGCGATGGAGACTTTACTCGTTGATTATGCTATAAAAGATGAGATGTTATTAAAGCTTTATGAAGCTTTTAAACCACACTTTACAACTCTTAAAGGGTGTGCTATAACAAGAGAGGTTATAAAAGTAGAAGAGGCCACTGAAGAGGATTTTCATACTGAGTATCTTGAAAATATTCTCTCAATTAAAGTGGTTGATGGAGTAGAAGAGGCGATTGAGCATATAAGAAAATATGGTTCAGGCCATAGCGAGGCGATTGTTACTGAAAATTACACAACTGCGCAAAAGTTTTTAAATGAAATTGATGCGGCTTGCGTATATGTTAACGCTTCTACAAGATTTACCGATGGGGGCGTTTTTGGTTTTGGAGCTGAAGT
>NZ_CEXZHP010000223.1:0-2331 GCF_982775275.1 Nitrosophilus sp. | reverse complement strand
GGGTTAAGTGCACTTTTTTCGCTTAACAGCGAACATAAAATTTTCAAATTAAAATCGCAAAGCTTTCGCTCAATTTGTAATTTTTCAGAGGGTTCAATTCAAAAAAATAACTTGAAACTTGAAACTTAAAAACTTAAAACTATTTTTGTTTATCTAGTAAATACCAAAGCAGAGCTAAAAGCAAAGGAAGAACAAACCATACGGCGATTTGACTGATTGCGGGATTTTGGAAAGTTTCCATAAAGTTTCGGGCAAGAGCCCGAAAAGATTATTTTAAGTTAGCGATATATTCAGCTACAGCTTCAATATCTGCATCGCTATAAGATGCTACTTGACCTTTCATAAGGCCACCCATTCCGTAAACGTTTCTTGTTCCGGCTTTATATCCTTTTAGGGCTTCAACAGTTTTTGCTTTATCCCAACCACCTATAGGTGCAGATTTTCCAAGAGCTTTTTTCTCGCCTTTAGCGCCGTGACATCCTGCGCATTTTTTATATAAAGCCGCTCCGTCAGCCGCCATTAGGCTGATAGCTCCAGCTGCGATTATGCTCAAAATTGCCAATTTTTTCATATTTTTCTCCTTTTTGCATTGCTGCAATTTTTTAAAACGCTTTAATTATAAATAAAAAAATCTTTAGTAAAGATAAAAGAAGGTAAAATTATAATAAAAAAATCACAAAGATAAAATTATGAAAAAGGCAATTTTTTTAGATAGAGACGGGGTAATAAACGTAGATAAAGGATATGTTTATAAGATAGAGGATTTTGAGTTCACAAAAGGTGCGATAAAGGCTTTAAAATATTTTCAAAGTTTAGGATATATTTTGATAGTAGTAACAAATCAGTCCGGAATCGCAAGGGGCTATTATAAACTTGAGGATTTCAAAAAATTGACAAAATGGATGAAAAATAGGCTAAAAGCCGATGGCATAGAGATAAAAGAGGTATATTTTTGTCCCCACTCTCCAGATGATGGATGCAGTTGTAGGAAACCATCGCCAGGGATGATACTAAAAGCCGCTAAAGATTATGATATAGACGTGAAAAAATCTTGGATGATAGGCGATAAATCCAGCGACATAGAAGCCGCTTTAAAAGCGGGGATCGAAAATACTATTTTAATTGAGGATGAAGGTCGAAGATTGAAGGTAAAAGGTAAAGCCAAATATAAAGCAAAGTCTCTTTTTGATACAATTTTTATCATTAATGAATGAAATTTCTAAAGGATAAAAAATGAAATATTTGGATATAGATTTTAACAACAAAACCGTTTTGATAACCGGGGGAGCAGGGTTTATAGGAAGTAATCTCGCTTTTTATTTTCAAGAAAATTATCCAGATTGTAAAGTAGTGGTTTTTGATAAGTTTAGGAGTGAAGAGAGGTTTTCAAACGGTAATTTAAAAAGTTTTGGACATTTTAAAAATCTTATAGGCTTTAGGGGTGAAGTGATTAGTGGAGATATAAATAACAAAGAGGATCTAAAAAGGCTTGAGGATTTTAGATTTGATTATATTTTTCATCAGGCCGCGATCAGCGACACTACGGTTCAAGATCAAAAGATAATGATAGATACCAACGTTAACGCTTTTAAAGATCTTTTAGATCTTGCTGTAAGTCAAAAAGCTGGGATGATATACGCTAGTAGCGGAGCGGTTTACGGAAAACTTCCGGCTCCTCATAAAGTAGGGATAGAGTCTCCGGCAAATATATACGGTTTTAGCAAACTTATGATGGATAATCTCGCTTACGATTATATGAAAAGGGTAGATATACCGATAGTGGGTCTTAGATATTTTAATGTTTACGGTCCAAGAGAGTATTTTAAAAATAAAACTGCATCGATGGTTTTGCAGTTTGGTTTGCAGATATTAAAAGGAGAGAGGCCTAGACTTTTTGAAGGAAGCGATAAAATAAAAAGAGATTTTGTATTTGTTGAAGATATTATTCAAGCAAATATAAAAGCCTGTATGCCAAAAAGAAGTGGAGTTTATAACGCAGCAACAGGGATTGCTAGGAGTTTTAAAGATATAGTCGATATTTTATGCGACGAACTTAAAATTTATCCCGAGTATGAGTATATACCAAATCCCTACGTAAAACAATACCAGTTTTTCACCCAAGCCGATATTGAGCCTACAAAAGAGTTTTTAGGGTATGAGCCAAGATTTACTTTAGAAGAGGGTATAAAAGCGGATATCGAGTATATTAGGAAGATATATGAAGAGGAGATGGTGG
Source organism: Nitrosophilus sp. (assembly GCF_982775275.1). Taxonomy (NCBI): domain Bacteria; kingdom Pseudomonadati; phylum Campylobacterota; class Epsilonproteobacteria; order Nautiliales; family Nitratiruptoraceae; genus Nitrosophilus; species Nitrosophilus sp. Next base: position 95 of record NZ_CEXZHP010000223.1, on the reverse strand, counting down.
GAGAAGGTAAGGAGGTAAGGTGGTAAGGTGGTAGGGAGGTAAGGGGGTAAGGTGGTAAGTGAGCGAGGGCAAACCGAAGGTTTAGAACGATAACT
>NZ_CEXZHP010000222.1:0-2348 GCF_982775275.1 Nitrosophilus sp. | reverse complement strand
CACTTTCTGGAGCATGCTTTGATTTCCAATGGTTAATAAAGATAGTTAATTTATGCAAAAGCGTTAAAAAAAGAGCTTGAAAAAATGGATTGTGAAAATGACTATATTGTTTTGGGAGATTTTAACTCAAATTATAACGAGTTTAAAACTCTTTTATATGAGCCAAATCTTAACGATACCAATGCAACTACAGGAATTAACCATATATTGCCTACTCTTTATCAAAATAGATTAGTTGATGAAAAAATAGTTAAAAAAGAGTGCAAATATCTATACAATCTATGGCTCGAAGTTCCTTCCTTTAAAAGATTTAGTTATCTGTATAAAGGTAAGAAAAATACCCTTGATAATATTCTACTCCCAAAATCTATGTTTGACTCATTGGGTATAAACTATATAGACAACTCCTTTAATGTTTTTAAACCAAAATATCTTTTTAAAAATAAAAAAATTTACAGATGGCAGATAAAAAATAATAAACATTTGGCAAAAGGGTATTCAGACCATCTTTTAATTTACGCAAAATTTGATACAAAACCTTTTTTAGATAAACCAGAATATAAAATAAAAACCTCTACGATAAGATCTTTATATCAGCAAAAATCCAAAGAGATGGATATTATCTTAGAAAATGCCGCAGTTTTATTAAAGTTTGGCAATATTGCGGTAATTAAAAGAAAAAATGACAGGGCTGTAATGATATATAATCCACCACAAAATTTAAAAGAAAAAAATATATACGATATCGAAGTTTTAAAAACAAAAAGATACAAAGGAAATTTAGAAATAATAGATATTGGAGATATTGTTTTAAAAGAGACTCTTAAATCTGTAAAAGAGTTTTATTTAAGATATAAAGGAGAGGATTTATCAGATATAAAATATCAAAACGAAATAGTTACAAACTTAAAAGGAGTTTATAAAAACGGATATTTGATATATGATAACAAAAGAATTAGATTATATTTTAAAAACAAAAACTTAACTGTTAAAAACGGATCAGAAATTTTTATAAAAAGAGGTCATATCTCATACTATTATAAACCTCAAATCGTTATCTACTCAAAAAAAGATTTTTTAATCCCTTAATTGCTATAATCAAAAAAACCTTTATTAAAGGATGAAAATGAATAAAGTTCTAATCATCGGAGCCGGAGGAGTAGGAAGAGTCGTAGCGCACAAATGTGCCCAAAATCGCGATGTTTTCAATCAAATCATCTTAGCAAGCAGAACATTAAGCAAATGTGAAGAGATAAGAGGCGAAATAAAAGATAGATACAATTTTGATATAGAAGTGGCAAAAGTTGACGCCGATAACGTAAACGAACTTATCGATTTAATAAATTTGACAAAACCAAATCTGGTAATAAACGTGGCGCTTCCTTATCAGGATTTAACTATTATGGAAGCGTGTATGGAAACAAAGGTGGATTATCTTGATACGGCAAACTACGAACATCCAGATACGGCGAAATTTGAGTATAAAGAGCAGTGGGCGCTAAATGAGCCTTTTAAACAAAGAGGGGTTATGGCTCTTCTTGGCAGCGGTTTTGATCCCGGGGTTACGAACGTTTTTGTAGCATATGCTCAAAAACACTATTTTGACGAAATACATTATATAGATATTCTTGATTGTAATGCCGGAGATCACGGTTACCCTTTTGCGACAAATTTCAACCCCGAAATAAACATAAGAGAGGTAAACTCAAAAGGAAAATATTGGGAAAACGGTAAATGGATAGAAACCGAACCGATGGAGATAAAAATGGTTTGGGATTATCCTGAAATTGGTCCAAAAGATAGCTATCTTCTTTATCACGAAGAAGAAGAGTCTCTCGTTAAACATATAAAGGGGTTAAAAAGGATAAGATTTTGGATGACTTTTAGCGAAAGTTATCTAACGCACTTAAAAGTATTGGATAATGTAGGATTAACAAGAATCGATCAAATCGAAGTAGACGGATGCAAAGTCGTTCCTCTACATGTTTTAAAAGCTCTTCTACCAGATCCTGCAAGCCTTGGAGCAAGAACAAAGGGAAAAACCAATATCGGAGTTGTATGTGAAGGTATAAAAGATGGAAAAAGAAGAAAAATATATATCTACAATATTTGTGATCATCAAGAGGCTTTTAAAGAGGTCTACAGTCAATGTGTAAGCTATACTACCGGAGTTCCTGCGATGATCGGGGCAAAGCTTATGTTAACAAAAGAGTGGTATAAACCCGGCGTTTGGAATATGGAGCAGTTTGATCCAGATCCTTTTATGGAAGAGCTATCAATTCAGGGGCTTCCATGGACTGTTTTGGAGATGGATCCAGATGAAACAAGAGAGATAAAATAGAGGATAA
>NZ_CEXZHP010000221.1:0-2359 GCF_982775275.1 Nitrosophilus sp. | reverse complement strand
CAGAGCCGTTGGTAGCTGATTTGGTAGCAAGAGAGATGTTGAGCCGTAAAGAGGGGGAGGTTAATAGAAACATTGAGGAAATTTTGGATAAAATTATATATCACTCAAGGGGGAAGTAGATGCGATACCACCATATTGATGTCAAAATCAACACCAACCACAAAGCCTCTTTTTTTACAGGTTCGATGCTAAGAGGGGCGTTGGGATATGCTCTTAAGCGTGTAACTTGTATCAATCCTTCTTATAAGTGTGATGGTTGTTTTGCAAAAGATGGTTGTCTATACTATGATTTCTATGAACAAGCCAATAGTTTTCACAAATATCGTTTTGATATAGTGTTGGGTAGTGGCAAATTTGATTTTGGACTCTATCTTTTTGATAATGCTTGTGATACTATACCCTATATTCTTAGTGCTTTGCATATAACATTAAGCAAAAATGGTTTAACCAAACACAACTATACTTTTAGCGATTTTGAGATAAGGCTAAATGAAGAGTCTATTGTTAATGGCGAATCATTCAAATCTTTGGATATTTTGCCAAAAAGATTCCAACTAGACAACTATTGTCCAAATATCAAGATAAAATTAGAGACACCATTGAGGATAAAAAGGGACAATAAGCTCCTGAAGGATGATGTGGCGATAGAGGATATACTGCGTTCTATTTACCAAAAAGCCTAAGAGTTTAGCACAGGCAAAAAGGCGTTCAAACTAGACTATCGACCACAATACACCACAACACTCAAAGCACTAAAGTATCAACCTCTTTTGCGACGAAGCAATAGACAAAACAAGCGTCTAAGTATGGATGGAGTAGTCGGTGAGATAGCTGTTTTGGGTCTGGATAGACGAAGTTATGAGCTTTTGAAGCTTGGCGAGATAATCGGTGTAGGCAAACAGACGGTTATGGGACTTGGGCGGATAGTGGTTGAGGATGTGTAAGATAGGTTTGATTTTATCAAATAAATTTAAAAAAGGAAATAGATGGAATGAATAAAAAAAGAATAGAGTGCAAATTAATAACACCAATGCTAATGCATGGAGAAGATACACAAGTAGCAGAACTAAGACCACCCTCAATAAAAGGTGCTATGAGATTTTGGTGGAGAGCGATTCATGGAAATTTAAAATTAGATGACTTAAAAAAACAAGAGTCTATGTTGTTTGGTGGAGCAAGTGAAAATAGTGCTTTAAAGAGTAGTTTTCGGATATTTATAAAAAAACAAAATTTACAAACTATTAAAAATATTGATTTTTATAATAGTTTGACTATTGGTAATAAATATAATTTATATTCATTAGTTATAAATAAAGATGCTAAGTTATTTGAAAAGGGTAATTTTGAACTTCTTGTTAATTTTGTAAGAGAATTTTGTGATGATAAAAGAGAAGTAAAATGTGAAGATGAAATTATAAATACTTTAAATTATATTAATTTTTTTGGAAATTTGGGAGCAAGAAGTAGAAGGGGTGCAGGTAGTATAAAGTTTAAACATGAAAAATTATTGAGTTTTAATGGGGCATCAAAAGAGGAATTGAAAAATTTTATAAGTAAAAATTTTAAAAAAATATCAAATAACAACTATTCTATTTTTGCTAAAAAAATTTTTATTTTTGAACCAAAAAATGATTGGCAAAAAGCATTAGAAAGTATATCAAATCCTTTTAAAGATTTTAGAGATAAAAATAAACACAAAGTCTTTGAAACTCCTAATTTTGGTTTTCCAATTAGACATAAAGATAGAAGTATATTTTTGGGTGGTAAAGAGGTGGAAGATAGAGGTAAGAAAAAATGTTTATCTATTGAGAGAAGATCTTCACCTTTAATTTTCAAAATTTATCAATCTGATAATGGTAAATTTTTTCCTATGATTATTTGGTTAAATGGAGAGTTACTGCCTGATAATTATGAAATTATTCGTAAAAAAGATTGTAGTAAGACAAATGCACCCAATGAACAAATAATTGAAGATTTTTTTAATTCTTTACAAGGAGATAGATATGTTCAGTGGTAAATACCTCTTCCTTTTAACCATAACCCCAGTTCAGGATTTTATCTCACAAGCTAGAAAATTAAAAGACCTTTATGGTGGGAGTCATATCTTATCAGAAATGTCAAAAGTAGGAATTGAGTATGCCCAAAATAGTGGTGCTACTATAATTTTTCCTCAAAAAGGAGAGGGAAATAACTCTTATCCAAATAGATTTTTGATTGAAATATCGTTTGATAATGAGAGTGATTTGAGAGATTTTGCAAAAAGTATAAGTGATAAGATTTTGAACTATTTTAGAGGTTTAGATACTACTAAAAATTCAATAGTTAAGCAACATATAGAGAATTTTTTCCAAATCTATTG
>NZ_CEXZHP010000220.1:0-2386 GCF_982775275.1 Nitrosophilus sp. | reverse complement strand
ATCATGCTTTTAAGTTTTTTATTTATTGGGCGAGGTTACTATTTGTCTGACGACAAATAGACCTCGTAAGGAGGGCTTTGCCCCCTTAACCCCCACTACTTTTTTTCCAAAAAAAGTAGCAAAAAAAGGAAGTTGCTTTGAGTAAAAAAATTAGAAAAACTATTCGATTTACTGAAGATGAGTTTGCTAAAATCGAAGAGGTTTTGTCGGAACATAATTTGAGTTTTTCCGAGTTTGCAAGAAGTGCGATTTTGCGAAAAAAAGTAAAAACAAAATTGACATCTGATTATATTTACCACTTGCAAAAAATCGGAAATAATTTAAACCAAATCGCAAAAAGTTTAAATCAAAAAAAAGATGTTCCAAACTCTACAATTTTAAAACTTTTAGTTGAGATAAAAAATGATATTGAAATTTCTAAAAAATAAAAAAGGCGGATCAACCGCATCTATCGATTATCTTTTAGATAAAAAAAGAGTGCAAAACGGAACAGCAAAAATTCTAAAAGGTAATGAAAAACATACTAGAGATATTATTAAATCTATTACAAAAAAGCAAAAGGTTACTTTTGGAGTATTAAGCTTTGAAGAAAAAAACATACCAGAAGAGCAAAAGCAAGAAATAATGAATGAATTTGAAAAGACTTTTTTTGCAGGTATGAAAGAAGAACAATATAATATTTTGTGGGTAGAGCATACGGATAAAAATCGCTTAGAACTTAATTTTATAATTCCAAAAATCGAACTTAGCACAGGTAAAAGTTTTAATCCTTACTATCACAAAACAGATTTTCATTTAGCTGATCTTTTTCAAAAAAAGATGAATTTAAAATACAATTTTACAGACCCACAAGACCCAGCAAAACAAAGCAGTATTCAGGGAAACAAAAAAGCTTTAGGGCTTTTTCGAGGGTATAGAAACCTTGATAAAAAACTCAAAGAGCTTGTAGCCGATGGAGTGTTGCAAAGCAGAGATGATATTATTTCTATATTGAGAGAAAATAATATTGAAATTACTAAAATTGAAAAAGATAAAATTGAAGTAAAGCTGGAGGGAAGTAAAAAACCAAGATATTTAAAAGGAGGAATATATGCAGATGAATTCAGAGCTACTAATAAACTTAGAGAAATCGGCGAGGAAAAAACAAGAAGAGAGAGAGAATTTGCAAATAGAGATAATGAAGAAGCATACAGAAGAGTTAGTGAGCGACTTGAAAAAGCAGTTTCTAAACGAGCTATCTTCAATGCAGAATGCTATCGAGAATCTAAGCGACAAGGTAAAAGAAGTAGAACAGTTACAAGAAACAATGAAAAAATATCAAAAAGTGCAAACAAAACACAACAAGAGATTAGACAATCACAACAAGAGATTAATCGATCGCCACAAGAGATTAAAGAAATTAGAGAAATTCAAGACAGAACAAGAAGAGATGAACTTTTTACAGAGATTAAAGAAATTAATAAAGGGGAATTAAATGATATTAGAAGAAGAACTCTTGAAAGAATTAGAGAAAGAACAGAAGTTAAACGACGAGCTTATGCAGAAGCTAAACGAACAAGAATCGAAATTTATAATTCAATTACAAATGATGCAAGAACAATACAAGCAGAGCTTGAGCGAAATAATATCGAAGCAAGAGGAAAAAGAGAAAGCATATATGAACGAGCTAAAACAGTTATGCGACACAAGCGAAGCAAACGAAATAGACGACAGCGATTTAATGAAAAAATTAGAAGCATTAGAGAAAGATTTAACGAGTTTTCAGACACAATACAAGAGCGATTTAGAGATATTGCTAAACAATCAGCAAAATTTATCGCAACAGTTAAAGGACTTGCAAGAAATGTTAATGTAAAAATTGAACTAAAAAGAAAAAAAGAGATACTAGAAGAAAAAGAGCTAGAAGATGAAATAGAATTAGATAGTATGCAAGTTGATTTAAATAAACTAGATAACTCAATTTTTTTATCTTCTAAGCAAGAAAAAGTAGAGCAAGAGGAAATAACAGAAGAAGAGAAAAAGAGAGAAAAAGAAAAAGAGAGAAAAGAAGAATATCATTATAGCTATGATGATAGCTATAATGATTTTTCGCCCGGATTTTGAAATTTGAATATTAATTTTCACTTAAATGAGAGTCAAGTGTTGAAATAAACCCTAAAAAAATAGAAAAATAATGTATTTTTGCAAAAAAAACAAATATATCTGTAAAAAAATATCAATATTTAATGTATTTTTTGCCTTTTTTTATAGTTCAACCGACGATGTGGGATAATTCAACTATTTTTTTAATCTTATAGTTAATTTTTACTAAGAATTGGCAATTTATCTTCTTTAGCTAATTCATACCACTTCTCCCATACTCTTTGAGCTTTATTTTTATCATACT
>NZ_CEXZHP010000219.1:0-2402 GCF_982775275.1 Nitrosophilus sp. | reverse complement strand
TGGATAGAGTATGAAGACTTGGGTTTTCCATATGTAGGAGCCGAGTAATAATATCTTTTTGTAGCACATCCGGTTAAAAAAAATAAAAAAACTAATATAAGAAAAAATCTACTAATTGATAATAACAAGTTTCTCTCCAACTCTTATCATATGAGTTTTTTTGCCGTTTAATTTTTTTAATTTAGCAACGGTTATGCCGTATTTTTTAGATATTGAAAGAAGAGTATCCCCTTTTTTTACCCTATAGATAATTTTACTTTTTTTAGGTATAGGAATAATTAAAGTCTGATTTATTCTTAAAATATTTGATCTTAGCTTATTAAAATCTTTTATCATCTTATAAGATATTTCATATTTAGCGGCAATTTTTGCTAAACTATCGCCTTTTTTAACCTTGTATACGATAAAAGCCTTTTTTATATTGGAAGGTTTATAATTTTCTTTAAAATCGGCTAATTTAATATATGGAAGATAAATATCATACTCTTTAACGTTTGGCGGAACAAAGCCATATTTTAAATGTGCGTTTAACTCTCTTAAAATCGATCTTTTTATCTTTATATCTTTTGCAATCTCATCCAAAACTTCTCCGCCTTTTACCTTTACGGTTGCTAGAGAGTAAGCCGACCCTCTATTTAAGATATAATCAAAATCTCTTTTTAAATGATAGTTTTCATCACTTCCTATTAAAGCAAGAGCGATTATTTTTCTAATATATCTTCTACTCTCTTTTGGTAGATACTTTTTTTTAGGATCGATCAATTTGTTTAAATCTTTTGTTTTTGCTTTTTTAATAGCTCTAACAACTCTTCCCTCACCGGAATTATAAGCAAGAGCTGCCAAATACCATCTGCCAAATTTTTTATGAAGATATTTTAGATATTTAATAGCCGCTTTAGTTGATTTTACGGGATCCTTTCTCTCATCTACATACTCATCTATTCTAAGTCCATATTTTTTTGCGGTTGAAGGCATAAACTGCCAAATCCCCACGGCTTTTTTATGGGATTTTGCGTGAAGTTTAAAATTTGACTCAGCCATTGCCATAAAAAGAAAAACCTGAGGTATTTTAGCCTCACTAATCAATCTTTTTATAGTAGGAATATATATAAAAGAGTCGCTATTGGTATCAAAAAAATGTCTTTTTTTATATTTTTCAAACTCTTTTTTTACTTTTACAAAATCTTTATTTGCAACAAAGGATGGATCCACGTCTAAACTTCTTAATATCTCTATCTCTTTATTATAGTAGCCTCCAAAATCCAAAGAGGCAAAAAGATTTGAAATAAAAATTATTCCAATAACAACAAATCTAATCAAAAAACTCTCCTTAAGCAAATTTTAAAGCACTTAAACATTTATCCCCTATTTTAGTAAATTTTTTATAAAAAACATTTAAATAATCTATTTGCGTTATTTGTGGTTATATCGCAAATTTTTTCAAAATCAATATCTAAAATTTGAGCAATTTTCTTTGCTATTAAAATAGTATAATATGGCTCGTTTCTTTTTCCTCTATATGGATGAGGTGTAAGATATGGAGAGTCTGTTTCTATTAATATCCTATCTAAAGGGATTTTTGGCAAAATATTTACCAATTTTTTTGCATTTTTAAAAGTTATAACCCCACCTATTCCAAAATAAAAATTATAATCGCTAAGTTCTAACAATATCTCACTTGCATTAAAACAGTGTAAAACTCCTCCCACTTCTTTAGCACCATTTTCAATTAATATCTCTTTAGAATCAAAACTTGCCTCTCTAATATGAACTATCAACGGTTTTTTAACTTCTTTTGCTATTTCAATATGCTTTTTAAATATCTCTTTTTGCTCATTTTTCTCTTTTATTTTTTCATTTTCCTCTTTAGGAAGCCTGTAATAGTCCAACCCACACTCACCTACTGCTACGCATTTTGGATGGATAAGATATTTAAATAAAAGATCTTCGTCAAATTTATCCTTTTCATATGGATGAACGCCTGCTGCAAAAAAAACGTTTTTATAATTTTCACTGATCCACTTAGCTCTATCAAGATCTTCAGGATCGGCCCCGGGAATTAAAAAACCTTTTACATCATGCTCTATCGCTCTTTTTATAACCTCGTCCAAATCATCATAATATCTTTTATCATCCAAATGACAATGGGTATCTATAATCAAAATATCTCTCCTTTAATTTAATAATTTGGTAATTGGGAATTGGTAATTGGTAATTGAGCCCTCTCTTATCATTTTGACTCTTACCCCTTACCTCCTTACCCCCTTACCACCTTACCACCTTATCACCTTATCTCCTTACCACCTTACCTCCTTCTCCCTTCAGCCTTTCACCTAACTTCTCAACCACTCAACTATTTTAACCAATTTTGACATTGGACATTGGACATTAGACATTGGTAA
>NZ_CEXZHP010000218.1:0-2439 GCF_982775275.1 Nitrosophilus sp. | reverse complement strand
GATGCGAGCCTGTTCTTCAGTTTAGCCCCTTCACTGCCAAAGCCCATCAGCTAAAAGAGAGCGGCGGATTGTATGCAAGCGAAACATTTTTAAAAGAATTTGGATTAAATGAGGGAGATAAAGTAAAAATTCAACTCAAAAACAATACTATAACCTTAGAGGTAAAACTTGATGATAAGATAGGTAGTTATGCCTATATTCCAACCTTTGATAAAAATATTGATACTGGTGCCGTTTTTGGCAATGGATATAGATTTGCTCAAGTAAATTTACAAAAGGTGTAGACTATGGGTGCTTTTATAATAGAGACGATTATAAAAATTTTGATAGTTCTTGGTCTTTTTTCAGCATTGGCTGGTTTTGCAACATATATAGAGAGAAAAGTTCTTGCCTTTATGCAAAGAAGACTTGGACCTATGCATGTAGGTCCTTACGGCATTTTACAGGTATTGGCTGACGGTATCAAGCTTTTTACAAAAGAGGATTTTATACCTCAAAACGCCGTAAGGCCAATATTTATGATAGCTCCCGTTATAACCGCCGCAACCGCATTTATGGCAATGGCGGCTATTCCGATGTTTCCTGAGTTTACGGTAGGGGGATATACTGTTAGACCTATAATATCAGATATAAATGTTGGGCTTTTATATGTATTGGGTGTTATGGCCGTTGGAATGTATGGACCTCTTCTTGCAGGTATGGCATCAGGTAATAAATGGTCTTTGATAGGTGCGGCAAGAACGGTCATACAGCTTTTAAGTTTTGAAGTTGTAACGGGACTTTCGGTTTTGGCGCCTTTAATGTTAGTGGGATCTTTATCTTTAATAGATATAAATAATTATCAAGCGGGTGGTATGCAAAATTGGCTTATATGGAGTCAGCCCGTAGCATTTTTGCTATTTTTGATTGCCGGTTATGCTGAAACTAACAGAACACCTTTTGATCTATTGGAGCATGAAGCCGAAGTTGTGTCAGGTTATGCGACAGAATATTCTGGTATGAGATGGGGAATGTTTTTTATTGGCGAATACGCAAATATGTTTACCGTCGCTTTTTTAGTTAGTTTAATCTTTCTTGGCGGTTTCAATGACTGGGGATTTATACCGGGCGCGATAGCTATCTTACTAAAAGTATTTTTCTTTATTTTTCTATTTTTATGGACGAGAGCGGCTTGGCCTCATATCAGACCGGATCAGTTAATGTGGCTATGCTGGAAAGTTTTAATGCCGATTGCGGTTATTAACGTGGTAATAACCGGCATCGTGTTAATGATATGAGGGGGATAGTATGAGTTTAGAGCAGTTTAAAGATAGATATGTAGGATCTCAAAACTATAAAATTATTCAGATAGAAGAGTATCCAAAGACTCCGTGGGAGAAGTTTAAAAGAGTGGTAAAAAGAACTTTTAAAACCGAGCTTTTCGTAGGTTTAAAAATAGTCTTTACGGAGATGGTGAGATTTAATATACATACTATTCAATATCCTAAAGAAAAATTGCCTATAGGTCCTAGATATAGAGCGATACATAAGCTTCTTAGACTTCTTGAAAGCGGAAATGAAAGATGCATAGGATGTGGCCTATGCGAGAAGATATGTATAGCAAATTGTATAAGAATTGATACTAAAATCGACGAAAACGGAAGAAAAGTACCAACCGAGTATACTATAAATTTTGGTAGATGTATATTTTGCGGTTATTGTGCCGAAGTTTGTCCGGAACTCGCGATAGTTCATGGACCAGATTATGAAAACGCAAGTGATCAAAGAGCACATTTTGCCCTAAAAGAGGATATGTTAACACCTATTGATAAGCTTAAAGAGCAAAAAGAGTTTGAAGGTTTTGGCGCTCCGACGCCACATGCGGATAAACTTATCAAAAAAACACCATTAGCATACTAAAAAGGATAAATATGTTTGAAGCTATTGCATTTTATCTATTTGCGGCTTTGACGATTGGGATGTTCACAATCACCGTTATGAGTAAAAACGCACTTTATTCAATGAGCGCGTTAGCCGCAGGGATGATATTTATATCAGGTTTTTTCTTTTTGCTTGACGCAGATTTTTTAGGTGTTGTTCAAATTATTGTATATACAGGGGCGGTTATGGCTCTGTATGCCTTTGGTATGATGTTCTTTGATACGCTAAAAGATGTTAAGGAAAAAAATACGAGCAACAAAATAGTCTTTTTATTTAGCGGTCTTAGCGCGCTTTTACTTGTAATCATATTTGTTGCTCCGATAATTTCTGATAAGGTTCAAGCATTATATCCGGTTAAAGAAGATATAGGCAACGCAGAAGCTGTAGGTATAGTGCTATTTACAAAATATTTAGTGCCTTTTGAAGTTGCCGCTGTAATGCTATTAGTTGCAATGATTGCAGGCATAGTGTTGGCAAGTAAACAGATGGATGAGAGTTTAACATTAAAAGAAGATGAAG
>NZ_CEXZHP010000217.1:0-2440 GCF_982775275.1 Nitrosophilus sp. | reverse complement strand
CTTTTGGAGTTATCATCTCAATTAGCATATCATCTACTTTTGTTTTATCCATAATTAGACCCTTTTTTAATATAACTGTATTTTATCAAAAGTTATTTAAATTAAAATGCAAATGCAAAACCAACACTAATAGAGTGAATGGTTTTTGTATGAGTTTTTTCAAATAATAAATCATTTCTATAAGTTATAAATGGTTTAAATGGTATGTGATTATCAGGTTCCCACCCCAAATTTGATGTTAAACCAATAATATTATCATTATTTTTACCATAACTAAAATAGCCTATTGTTCCTATTGACATATTAAACCATTGCCATAATCTTTGTTCTAAAATAATTCCAATAGAGTAAAAATTATCTTTGTTAGTTTTAAATTTTGTTACTTCAATACCATATCTTTTATTATTTTCAATGTCTAATAAAACTCTTGTACCAAAATGTATATAATCTTTTGAATATCCAAAATGAGGTCTAATAAAAAGATTTGAAAATGATTCTTTTAATGGTAATATAGTTGTATCTTTAAGTCTATATTTAATATTTTGATTAGTTTTATATAGTTCATCTTTTAATGAAATATTTTTAATTTGTTGATTTTTATATTTAAAAAAGATAGTTTGTGTGGTTAAATTATAAACTACACTATACAAAGTATCTTTAACTGATACTTTTTGCAAAATTTTAAAGATATCATCTTTGTTAAGATTATTATTTGAACTAGTTTGTATAGTATAAAATCTTTTTAAAGATTCTTTTGATTTTTTAAGCTTATTTTTACTATTTAAATAGTGATTTGTCATAATTTTAGTATTTTGTTTTATAATTTTTAAACCATTATCTATCTCAACTATAGCACTATTGCCATTTTTATCTACTATTTTATAATGCACTAACGGGTATCCTAAAAACTCTCCAAAAGCAATAGTATAGTTTTTAAAAATTTTTATGGCTTCATCTGTAGTTGAACTATTTTTTTAAAATAATATCACCATCTCTAAACTTTTAACAATAGGTTTAAAAAATAATATATTTGTTTTTGTATGTGGCACGGCAGATATAGCAACAAATAATCCTTTTGAATTTATACCTTCATAAGGCATTGAACTATCTTGTTGAGATATGCTAATTCTTGCAAAACTATTTTTTGTAGCATGTATATAATTTATATGTAAATTATCTTGTTTATAGTCAAAATTCCTACCTACTAATATTGTATTATTATTTTTTATATGAAATATACTACAAGCAAAAAGATTATATGACATAAATAAAAATATAAATAATTTATAAAACATCTAATTTTCCTCGATAAATTTTTGCAACTCTAATATATAATTTTTAAAAGCTTTTTTCCCATCTTTTGTTATACTTACAACTGTTTTTGGACGTTTTTTCTCAAAAAACTTATCTATTTTTACATAGTTGGCATCTTCTAGTTTTTTAAGATGACTAGATAGATTTCCATCTGTTACTTCTAACATCTTTTTTAATGCACTAAAAGGTAACTCTTCATTATGTATAAGTAAAGAGATAAGTTTTGAGCGTATATTTTGGTGAAGTAGTGGATCAAACATCGTTAGATTCTCTTTTTAATCTTATACCAAGATAGATATATCCAAACCCAATTACAACTATAGCAGCTAATTGATTAAATATTGTAATATTAAAAAATGTAGATAAAATAAAAAGTGTAAAAGCAACACTAATACTTATAATACTATGATATGTAAATAGTTTAGAATTTATGCTAAATCCAGCAATATATCCAGCACTTCCTATTAGAAATATCCATATAATATAGATATAATCTATAAGCATACTTTGAACAAAAATAATAGTAAGAAAAATTCCAAAAATTATATTTATTACATAAACTTTTTCTACAAAATTTTGAAGTTTATTAAAATATGGCATATCATATTTTTTATTTTCATTTTTAATTAAAAAATACTCAACTAATGCCCCAAATCCTAAAAAAACTATTAAAAAAATAGAGCCATATATAATACTTATCTTAAATATATTACTTGCAAATATAAACAAAAAAATAGCAACAACACCCCAAACTATTATTGCATTAAAATTATATGGCATAAACTTTTCATTTTCTAAAAGAGATGTATGTATCTCTTTTAGCTTTTTTAAAACATCATTTTTACTCTCTTGCATAAAAACTCCTTATTACAAATAACTTTGTATTTCAAAGTATATTGATTGCTCAATTAATATAAACTTAAATATGAAAATTTATAAAAAATTATTTTATAAACAGATCAAGTGCTTTTAAAACTACTAAAACAATTCCAGCACTTCCTATATACCACTTCATAATACTGTTTATACTCTCTTGAATCTCTCGTTTTGTTTGTTCATTATTTGCTATAATCTCTGCTTTAAAACTTTTTAATTCACCTCTAATCTCAGCCTTAAAAGTTTCAAA
>NZ_CEXZHP010000216.1:0-2457 GCF_982775275.1 Nitrosophilus sp. | reverse complement strand
TGTAAATCTTTTTTAAAAAGTGTAAGAAAAAACAGTATAGTTTTGGATGTGCAAAAGTGTAATTACAATATATTTAAAGAGCAAAAAACTTTATATTTAAAAATCCCTTCCTTTCCAAAATCTATAAAAGCAAAAATAACCCTTTATAGAGAGTTCGATTATATTATAGTTTCTGATTTTGAATTTGCGGAGCTTCCTCAAGAAAAAAGAAGGTTTGTAAGAGTGCAACCGAAAGAGCCGATTCTTGTGGATATTGAGATGAAGGGAGAAAGAATTCATGGAGTTATCAATGATATTTCTATTGGAGGTATAGGGATTTATATAGATTATATAGAGAATTTGCAAAAAAATGAAGAAGTTTTGGTTAAATTTGAGCTGAACGGAAAACTTATCGAAGCAAAAGGGATTATAAGATATACGATAGAAGATTTGAAAAAGGTTGGGATTGAATTTAAACTAAACAACGAGCTTGAGTGTGAATTGGCTGAATACGTTTTAGAGAGACAATTTGAGATAATAAAAGAGTTGAGGATTTAATATGGATATTTTAAAACCTGTTATTACATTTTTTGGAAAACTGAGTTTCAAAAAGAAGATTGGTATAATGATAATTGCGGTTGTTATACCATTTTTACTTCCTTCATATTTTACTTACAAAACTTTTTATGAAGAGTTAAACAGCATAGAAAAAGAACAAAGAGCTCTTAAATTTATCTACCCTTTAAAAGAACTTATAAAACTTATCCAACAGCATAGAGGAATGATGCAAAGTTATTTAGAAGGAGAAAAAGTTTTTGAAAAAAATATAAAAGAGAATGAAAAAAAGGTGGAAGCCCTCTTTTTACGTCTGAAAAATTTAGAAGAAAAATTTAAAACCGATACTATTATAAGTAAAAGTAGAAAAGATATTCAAAATCTTTATTCAAGCTTAAAACTTGAAAATATTGTGGATAAGAAGGAAAGTTTTAAACTGCATACCGCTTTGATAAGAAAATTAATTAATCTTAAAAAAGAGATTGCCAACTTCTTTGGTATAAATCAAGACAAAAATATCAATAACCACTATTTGATAGTATCCTTGTTTGATACATTGCCAAATATACAAGAGTTTATAGGAAAAATAAGAGGTTATATAACCGGGATTTTAACAAAAGAGAAGATCAAAAATAGCGAAATAGAAAATATACAAAACTTTATAACAATTCTTTTTTCCGAAATGAATACTTTAAATTATGCTATGACTCATTATATACAAAACCGTAATGATGTTCAAGAGCTTGAAAAAGAGTTTGAACTTATGAAAAAACGAGTCAAAAACTATCTCGATACTGTTGAAGGTTTGATTTATAAAAGAGAGCAGATGGTTCCAAAAAGTTTTTTTAGTTACGCTACCAATGTAATAGACAATATTGATACTTTTTACAATCTCTTACTTCAAAGATTTGAATTTGATCTTCAAAAAAGAAAAAGCGAGATTTTTAGAGATATTTTTTTGCTTACTTTTGGACTTTTGTTAGTAGTTTTAACAGTGTTTTATCTATTTTTGGGTTTCTTCTTTTCAATAAATAGACCGCTTGAAGAGTTTAAGAAAGCTATCAAAAAGTTTTCAGCAGGAGACTATTCAACATCTTTGAATATTAAAACCAATGATGAGATGAGAGAGATTTCGGAAGCTTTTAATACTATGATTGTTCAGATAAATAGGCATATCAATTATCTTAAGTGGTATCAGATTGCAATAAATAGTGCAACACTTGTGACAAAGAGTGATAAAAAAGGATTTATTACATATGCAAATGAAGCTTTTTTAAAAAGAACGGGATATAAGATAGAAGATATACTTGGAAAGCCTCATAGTATATTTAGACATCCTGATATGCCAAAAAAAATTTTTGAAGAGATGTGGAAAACGATTTTGTCAAAAAAGACTTGGAAAGGTATTTTAAAAATCAAGACGAAACATGGTAAAGAGCTAATTATGAAAACTTCAATAGTCCCTATTATTGACGAGAAAGGTGAGATACAAGAGTTTGTTGCGGTAAGAGTTGACATAACAGATCTTATAAGAGCCCAGGAGCAGATAAAACGTATGCTCTATCATGATACTTTGACATCTTTACCAAACAGAACCAAGCTGATTGAAGATATAAAAAATAAAAGAGCCTATAGTGTTATAATCATCAATATTGATGATTTTAGGCAGTTAAATGATATTTATGGATATGAGGCAGGAAATTTTGTTCTAAAAGAGAGTGCAAAAATATTAAAACTTTTTGAACAAAATGGCTGGAGAGTTTATCGTCTTCCTTCTGATGAATTTGCTTTCATATCTTTTAAAAAAAGAACAAAGGATGAGGTATTAGAGTTTGCACAAAGTTTGATACAAAAGCTTGAAGATAACATCTTTATCTATAAAGGATATGAGATAAAAATACTTTTAAAAGCCGGAGTGGCACT
>NZ_CEXZHP010000215.1:0-2472 GCF_982775275.1 Nitrosophilus sp. | reverse complement strand
TCTAAATCTCAAGCAAAAGCACTACTGCAACAAATTCTATTGCAAAATCCGGGTTTAACTAACCACTTAAATATTTTACAAATTTTATATTTTCTTGCTTATCATTAGAACAAGTCCCAAAGCAAGTCCGTTGGCTAACATCGCGCTACCTCCGTAGCTTAAAAAAGGAACGGCTATACCTTTGATAGGAGTTAGTCCGCTTATTCCGTATGCGTTTATTAAAAAAGAAAATCCAACAAGCAAAGCGATTCCTATGCAAAAAAGATAATTTATATGCTCTTTTGATCTGTTGGCTATCCTAAAGATTCTATGAATTAGTAAAGCCACTATTAAAGTTATCGCAAAGATTCCGATATATCCAAACTCTTCGGCGATTCCGGCCAAAACAAAATCTGTATGAACTTCGCTTAAAAAACCAAGTTTCATACTTCCTTCTCCAAGCCCCACTCCAAAAAATCCGCCATTATGTATGGCGTTTAGGGAGTGTGAGATTTGATAAGGCTCTGGAGCGTTTTCTACTCTTAATTTCTCAGCAAATGAGGGAGGGAAAATATTTAATATATAATTTTGAGCGTTTGCCCACCATGATAATATCCTATTTATTCTATGTTCGGATGTAAAAATAAATATTATAAATAAAATAAACGCCGAGCCTATTAAAGTTAAAAACAGTTTAAAACTTCTTCCGGCAAAAAATAGTAAAAAACTAAGCGTCAATCCCAAAACCATAACCTGCCCCAAGTCGTTTTGAAAGACAGCTATTAATATAACAACGAAGAAAAAGACGACGATATAAGGGAAAATAAGTTTTATCTCTTCTAAAAGATTTTTCTTTTTATCATCATTTGCAAATTTCCTAGAAAAACTCCAAGCCAAAAAATAGACAAATCCTATCTTAAAAAACTCAACCGGAGCGAGTGAAAATCCCGGAAGTCTTATCCATCTTTTAGCACCTCCAGCGCTTGTAACAAGGCTTGATGGCATAAAATACATTGATATCATTAAAATAAAAAATATGATAAAAGTGCTAATTCCTATGATTTTAAGCCATCTATCCGGATCAAGTCTAGAGATAGACCACATAAGAAAAATCGCTCCAATACCGGCAATTAACTGTCTAATTAGAAAATGAAACTCACTATATCCGTATAATAAAACGGTATATGTGGTGAAACTGTATGAACAGATAATACTTATTGTTATTAAAATAGATGCAAGTATAAAAAGAGTCTTATCGGTCATTATTCACTTTCATAATTAAAGGTAAATTTTAAAGCTTTTTAAGTATCATTTTATCCATTATTAACAAAAAAATATATTAAGAAAAAAATTTATGAAGAACGAAAAAAAACTTTATAAAATCGCCATACTATTTCTTCTACTTCTTCTTGGATTTTTGATTTTTTTATTGGCCGTTTTTAAAATCGTTATAGATGATAGAAAGCTTCCTGCTTTAAAAATAAGTGAAAAAAATAGAGCCATAAGAGGAGCGATAATTACAAAAGAGGGCTTTCATATAGCCTCAAGTAAAAAACTTTATAAAATTTCGGTAAATACAAGATGTATAGATCCGGGCAAAAAAGAGCTTTTTATTAAACTATTTTCTATATATAGCGGTATGAAAGAGCGAAAAATAAGAAAAATTTTAAAAAGTAAAAGAGGAAATGTCGTTTTATCTTACGCAATGGATCCAAAAAAAGCCAACCTTTTGAGAGAGCTTGCAAAAAAGCTATATTTAATGGATGTTTTTAGAGAGATTGAAATAAACGGAAAAGTTATAAAACAGGGGCTTTATGTCCAGGAGAGCGGCGAGAGTAGGCTATATCCTTATAAAGATCTTTTAACTCCTGTAGTAGGATATGTAAGAAAATATGAAGAAAACGGATATACCAGGATAGCCGGGGTTAAGGGTATTGAGAAATATTATGAAGAAAAGTTAAAACCGATACAAGATGGTTTAATAAAAGGGTATAGAGATATTGGAAACAATATCATTTTAAACAAAGACGCAAAAATAAAAGCTAGAATCGATGGTTACAATATTAATCTAAATATACCGATTTTGCTTCAAAAAAGCCTTGAGACGATTTTGGATGAGTATAAAAAGAGTCTAAAAGCCCAAGAGATCATCGCTGCGGTTATGGAGAGTAGAACAGGGAAGATTTTGGCGATTGCCAGTTCAAATAGATTTGATCCAAAAAATATAAGAAAAAAAGATTATGAGTCGCTAAACGCTTCTGTAATTGAGTATAGTTTTGAACCGGGATCGGTTATGAAACCGATAACTTTTGCTTTACTTCTTGAAAATAGGCTCATCTCTCCTTACGATATAGTCAGAACATATGGGGGTAGATATAAACTTGGTAGGAAAATTATAACCGATGAACATAAAGAGGAGTGGATGAGTGCGGAAAACGTGATAGTCTATTCAAGTAACATCGGTATCGCGCAACTTGCTCAAAAACTCTCCCA
>NZ_CEXZHP010000214.1:0-2476 GCF_982775275.1 Nitrosophilus sp. | reverse complement strand
TTAGTATTTGATCATAAAAAAATATTAATGGATTTTGTGGGAGCTTTATAAAAAAGTTAATTAAAAAAGTAAAAACAAAAGATTTTAGACAAAATAGTATAATAAAAATAAGTGTTTGTTTAAATTAAAATATTTAGAAAATAAAGAGTATTGTATGCGACATGAAAATTTAATAGTTGCTAAGAATAATATTTTTGGGGTTTTAGATTCTTCACAACTTAATGAATTTAAAGATTTAAAATCTATTTTAGTTCAGGTTTTTTGCGCAACTAATGATAGAAAACTTTTGATAGATGCAATATCCTGTTTAAAATCGCACTTGCCTAATGCCAAAATCATAGGAACTTCTTGCGAAAGTTTTATAGATAATAATAGAGTATTAAATGATCAGATCCTTTTTAGTATTACGGGATTTACTAATTCGAGAGTAAAAATTTTTTGTGATTCTACAATCTTTAAAGATTCCTATGAGTGTGGCAGGGATTTAGCCGATCAAATATCTAAAGATTCGAAAGTTTTGATTACTTTTGCGGATTCTGAATCCATCAACGGCGATAGATATTTAGATGGTATTAAAAGTAAAAGAGATATTTTTATATCCGGTGGGATAGCCTCTTCGAAAAGCTGGAAAGATACCTTTGTTATTTATGAAGATCAAATTATTGAAAGTGGAGTAGTTGCTGCTGAAATATCCGGAGAAAATTTAAAATTTTATAACGATTTTGTTTTGGGATGGGAGGTTTTTGGAAAAGAGTTTATAGTAACAGAAGCTGAAAACAAAACCGTAATTTCTGTTGATAACAAACCTCCAAGAAAGATTTTTGAACACTATCTTGGAAAAGAGGTTGCCGATGCTCTTCCCGGCCTTGGGTCAGCTTTTAGTTTTATCGTAAAAAGAGATATAAACTATATTCCAAGAGCTGTAATTGGGGCTGAGGGTGATAAGCTTATTTTAGCTGGAGAGATAAAAACCGGAGATAAGATATATCTTGGATACGCAAATCCTTATAATATTATAAATAGAAACAATTTAACGGAAAATTTTTGTAAAAAGATCGGTAAGCCGGAAGTTATATATAATTATTACTGTCTTGGAAGAAAACTTTATTTACAAAAGGAGATAGTTGATTATGAATTAAATATTTTAAATATAAATTCAAAAGTTAGCGGTTTTTTTACTTTGGGAGAGTTTTTTTCTACAAAGTATGAAAGTTTGCATCTAAATTTTAGCTCCACAATCATTGCAATGTCCGAAAATATAAACAACGAGTGTAAAAAAGTCGATGAAAAAAGTATCAAAGTTCCTGATGTAGGTCCATTTGGTTTAATAACAAGAGGTCTATTTAAAATGATTGAAACAAGAAGCAAGGAGTTAGAAAAACTTGCTTTTTTTGATCAGTTAACAAACCTTCCTAATAGAAGATATTTGAACGAAAAGATCACACAAGATATAAAAATTTGTAATAGATTAAATGAAAAGCTTGCGGTTTTATATATTGATTTGGATAAATTTAAACATGTAAATGATACTATAGGTCATATTTTCGGGGATGAGATCCTAAAAGATATAGGCTATAAACTTAAAAACATTACTAAAAACGGCTCATTTATAGCAAGATTTGGAGGTGACGAATTTATCCTTCTTATGAAGCTACAAAATAAAGAATTAAAAAATGTTATAGAACTTTCAAAAGAGATTATAGAGGTATGTAAAAAACCTATAAAAATTAAAGATAAATTTTTTACTTTGGGGGCAAGTATTGGAATAGCTCTCTATCCAAATGATGGATTAAACGCTCAAGATTTGATAAAAAACGCAGATATTGCTATGTATCAAGCCAAGTTAAAAGGGGGTAATAGATATAAATTTTATAACGAATTTATGACACAAAAAACGATAGATATGATTAAATTGGAAAACGATTTAATAGTGGCTTTACAAAAAGATGAATTCGTTATCTATTATCAGCCAATTTATAATATTTTAACCAAAAAAATTACCGGTGCTGAAGCGTTAATTAGATGGAAACATCCAAAAAAAGGATTAGTATATCCTGAAGAGTTTATAGAGTTTGCGGAAAAAAAAGGTTTTATAGACAAAATAACCGAAATAGTTTTAGAAAAAGTATTTTATGATATGTATAAACTTAAAAAATATAAAAAAGATATACCAAAAATTAATATAAATTTTTCAGTAAACAATATTATAAATAAAACTTTTATTGAAAAAATAAAAAATCTTTCAAAAAAATATAATATACCCACAGATAGGCTAAGTATAGAGGTTACGGAAACATCGTTAATAAAAAATATAGATAGATGCATCGAAACATTAAAAGCTATAAAAGATTTGGGTATAGATATCTCAATTGATGATTTTGGAACGGGATATTCATCTTTAAACTATTTAAAATCACTACCAATAACATCATTAAAAATAGATAGAAGCTTTATATCCGAAATTCCTTACGAAAAA
>NZ_CEXZHP010000213.1:0-2477 GCF_982775275.1 Nitrosophilus sp. | reverse complement strand
ATAGACACCATTCCCTTCCATGTCAAAGGAAATAGCACTATTCTAATCAAAATAGTAAGTATCACTATCGCCCAGCCCCAGTTACCTATAGCTTCATAAATTGCCATCAATATTTTAAACATAGGTTTTGCAATAAAAGTAAAAAAACCATACTCTATAACCGAGGTTAACTCTGGATTGATAGAGTTTAATATCTTATAATCTTTTGGACCAACATATCCCTCAATATTAAAAACCTTAGATCCCTCTACGAAAATTGTGGGATTTTCCTCTTCATCTTTTGTGATAATTACATTTAAGCCATCTTTTAAATTATAAAAAAATGTAGAGTAATATCTATCCATAGCAGCCGCAATTTTTGCTTTTCTAAAACTCTCCGTTCCTTTTGCGTCGCCATCGTCAATCATTGTTATCGTATTATCCGATTCTTTTATCAAAACTCCATGAAACGTATATCGATCAACCCTAACGCCGGGTCTAAAGCCTGGAGATATAAAATATTTTTTATCGTCACTTAAACTAACTTTCAATTCGTAATGGCCGTCTGGGAAAATTTTTAGGCTTTTATTTACGGTAAAAGAATGCAATTTTTGAGTTAGATTTAGAGTGATTGGTTCATTTTCTAATTTTATGTTCTTTTTATCAGTAATATATGAGATTTTAAAAGCCTCTTCATTTAATTTTTCATCGGAAAATCTTATCTCCAGAGGTTTTGGAAGTTTACTTTCATCAAAAAGTTTTATATGGTCTCCCTCTTCGGTTTTAAATCTCTCATCTTTTAAAATTACCTGTTTAATTCTGCCGATATTGTCGATAAACATAGTAAAATGTTTAGATTCTATCGTTACTAAAGTATTGGAAGTTTGTTCAATCTCTTTTTTGATTGGAGCCTCATTTTTTGCGTTTTTTGTTTGGATACTTTTATGTTCTTTTACCGGAGCCTTTTGGTTTTGCTCATTTGCTATTTTTGTTTGCTTTTTTGGCATAAAAAAATAGTCATAAATTAAAAAAACTCCTAAAGATAAAACTATTGCAAGGATAACTCTCTGGTTCGTATCCATTTTTTCAAACATCTTTTTCCTTTTTTAAATAGAAATTTTTTATTAAGTAAAAATGATCTTTTTTATCTGTAGGAATTAGCCAATATTTTATATTAACTCCTCCAACTTTTAACTTTCTCACTTTCTCACTCTCTAACTTTCTAACTTTCTCACTCTCTAACTTTCTTACTTTTATTATCGGATACTCTATACCGCCTTTGAAAAGCTGATTGCATCTAAGAATTCTAAAAACTACAAAAAAAAGAGCTTTAAAGATATTTTCTTTTTCTATTCTCCACTTTGCATATTCAGAACAAGTGGGATAATATCTACAACTTCCATGGGAAAATATCGATATGTATTTTTGGTAAAATTTTATAAAACCGATTAAAAAAGATTTAACCATTTTTTATCTTTTTTATCAGCTTCCTAAAAACGCTCTTAAGCTTTTCAAAATCGGCACTAATAATATCTTTCTTCGCAACAAAAATGTAACTTCCCAAAGGAAGTTCATTCAAAAACAATAAAAACAGGGCTCTTAATCTTCTTTTAGCCCTGTTTCTTTTTACCGCGTTTCCTATCTTTTTACTTGCGACAAAACCGACTCTTTTTTCATCGCCTTTTTTATAAAAAATTACAAAATATTGCGAATGTAAGGCCTTTGCGTTTTTATAGATATAATTAAACTCTTTTGTGTTTTTTAAAGTTTCAAACCCTTTTATACTGCCAATCTTTTTCTTCCTTTTCTTCTTCTTGCGTTAATCACCTTTCTTCCGTTTTTTGTTCTCATTCTAACTCTAAATCCGTGAGTTCTTTTTCTTCTTGTGTTATGTGGCTGATATGTTCTTTTCATTCTGTTTCCCCTTCACTTTTTTTTGAAGGCTAAGTTTACTAAAATTATGCTTAAAATCTTTTAAATATCTTCCAATAAAACACCTATAATATCCGTCATAGTTATAATTCCGTGAAGTTCGTTATCGTCTATTACCAAAACCCTTTTTATGCTATGTTGCACCATCATTTTCGCAACATATCTCATCTCCACTTTTCTGGTTACGCTGATTGCCGGAATTGTCGCAATATCGTAAATATTTAAAAGATCTATATCTCCTTCTTGAGCAACTATAGCTTGTAAAATATTTTTAAACGTCACAAGTCCATATGCTCCGTTTGGTCCGTTTTTATCTACCACTACCGATTTTATATTGTGTTTTTTCATAAGCTCCAAAGCCTCCCTAACGGGAGCAAGTTGATCAACCACTACCAATTTATCTTTTGGAGTCATAATCTCTTCGACAAGCATAATCTCTCCTTTATGTTATAAAATAGTTTTTATTTCGCTCTCAAATTTATGTAGTTCTTCTTTGTTTATACCTACAACATGCTCCAAACTTAGTGTAAATACTATGGAACTGTTTTTGGTATCTTCAACATTTA
>NZ_CEXZHP010000212.1:0-2483 GCF_982775275.1 Nitrosophilus sp. | reverse complement strand
ATTTTGAAGGCTTATCTACAAGGTGATAAGTCAAAAAATTTTTAATTGCCTATAAACGGGGTGTTAAGCGTTAATGTGATAAAGTCTATTGCAAAATCCGGGATAATATATATATAAAGGAGCTTTTATGCTAAAAAAAGTTTTGATTTTTTTTATGGTTTGTGTAGGTTTGCTTTTTGGAGCAAATAGTAAAACTTTTACGTTAAAAACGATGGAAGGCAAAAAGATCCATATAGAGGTAAATGATGAGGGGATAAAAGTCAAAGAGTATCCAAAAAAAGTGATAATATTGGATTTTTTTGGTAAAAACTGTCCCCCTTGTAAAGCCGAGATACCAATCCTTGGCAAAGTTCAAAAAAAATATAAAGATAAATTGCAAATAATTGGACTCCATGTTCAAGAGCCTCTTGATATAAAAGATTATAATTTTATAAAAAATAGAGGAGTTAATTTTCCCGTTGCTGATTATATGCAAGGCAATCAAGAATTTGTAGAATATATCGCAAAACTTACCGGATGGAGGGGAACGATCCCATATATGCTCTTTTTTGATAGTCAAGGGATCTATAAAGGATATCATCTTGGTATGATGGATGAAGATACGTTAATAAAAATAATAGAAAAAAATAGCAAATAGCTATATTAGTCATTGGCTTTTGCCAACGACTAAACCTTTTTTAAAAAATCTTTAATCTCTTCTTCATTTAGTTCATCTTTATCATATTTTATTACTATAATCTTTTCGGTTTCGTTGATGTAAAAATCTGTAATGCCTTTCATTACTTTTAAGCCAGGGAGTTTTTCTTTGTCATAATTTTCAAAATCTAAAAATAGATTTGCTCTAACTCCGGGATTTCTCATTCCAACTATCCAATATATCCAAAATATACAAACAATCAAAACTACAATAGCCACTCCGCTCTCTTTTGTATATTGATATAACAAACCTCCAATTGCTCCCCCAAGAAATATTCCAATATATGCAAAAGTATTTGCGACTCCTAAAGCCGCGCCTTTTTGATGAACTTTTGCAAACTTGCTTACAAAACTTTGAAGAAGGGGTTCAAACATATTAAAACCTATAAAGAAAAATACCGCACCTATTGCGAAAATTAAGAAATTTTCGAAAAATCCCATAAATATAAAAGATAAGGCTATAAATATAATCGAAGCGATAAATACCTCTTTTCCTTTGTGGTATTTCTCACCTAAAATCGCCGCTGGAGCCATAGAGATAATCCCAAAGATAACTGCCGGAAGATATACTTTCCAATAATCTTGCGGATGCATTCCAAACTTTTGTTTCATCAAAATGGGAATAATAAAAAAGGCTATAGCCATTGTTGATGAGTGAAATAAAAAAGTAATATACATTCTAACAAGATCTTTGTCTTTAAAAACCTCTTTAATTTTTGCTTCCTCTTCGGAGTAGTGATGGACTATTTTTGGGGGCTCTGGAACCGCCGTAAATAAAATGATCAAAGCCGATAGAGCTAAAATGGCTGTTAGCCAAAAAAGAGCCTTAACGCTATAAATTCCTCCTACGATAGGGCCGATTATCATAGCTGCCGCGAAACTCATAGCTATTACCATACCCATTACCGCCATAGCGTGGGCTCTTTCATCTTCTCTAACAAAATCGGCTATCATCGCCGTTACTACACTACCAATAGCTCCAGCACCTTGTAAAAACCTTCCGATTAATAGGATATAAATATTATCGGCAACCGCAGCAACTACCGAACCTGCCGCAAAAAGTAAAAGACCAATTAATATGGTTTTTTTTCTACCTATCTTATCGCTCAAAACTCCAAAAGGAACTTGCAATATTGCTTGTGTAAACGCGTAACCTCCTACAGCAACACCGGCTAAAAATGCTGTGCCCCCTTCTAATTCTAAAGCGTATTGGCTAAGAACCGATAAAACGATAAATAGACCAAAAAATCTAAGGGCGACTATTAGACTTAAAGGTAAAACTTTTTTTGCGATCTCTTTCAATCTATATCCTTTATGTTAGAATTTCATTTAACCATTTCCCTATTTTAACTAAACACCAATAAATAAAAGGCAAAAAAATGAAAGTTATTTTGGCAACTTCAAATAAAGGAAAGATTAAAGAGATAAAAGAGCTTTTAAATATTAAAGATATAGTCGCCTATAAAGAAATTTTAGGGGATTTAGAGATTGAAGAGAGTGGAAAAAGCTTTAAAGAAAACGCTCTTATTAAGGCAAGAGAGATATATAAAAAGATAAAAGAGCAATATCCAAACGCCATAGTTATCTCAGACGATAGCGGTATAAGCGTCCCGGCTTTAAATAATGAGCCAGGAATCTATAGCGCAAGATATGCCAGAATAGGTGCAACCGATAAAGATAATTTAAATAAGTTGATAAATGAATTGAAAAAAAGAAAAATAAAAAAAACTTTAGCATATTATACCGCAGCCGTTGCAATAGTTGGAAAGTTTGGAGAATATGTAGTT
>NZ_CEXZHP010000211.1:0-2488 GCF_982775275.1 Nitrosophilus sp. | reverse complement strand
TTATAATCAAAAATTTTACTATTATTTTAAATAAGCCTCAAATAGATATAAAATAATAGTAAAATTTTTGATTATAATTGGACAAGAAAATAGATAGATAGAAAAAAAAGCCAAAAGAGCTATTTTTTTCATTTTCTCTCCTTTTTTCAATTAAAAAATTATAATATAAGCATCGCATCGCCATAACTATAAAATCTATATTTTTTCTTTATAGCAATGTCATAAAGTTTTTGAGTTTTTTCTAAACCGATAAATGCCGCCACAAGCATAATAAGCGTAGATTTTGGAAGATGAAAATTTGTGAGGAGGTGATTTACTCTAATAGGCGGGTTTAGAGGATTTAAAAAAAGGTTACACTCTCCAAAAGGTTTTTTATATCTTGCGTAATACTCTATTGTTCTTGTAACTGTTGTTCCAACCGCTAAAATTTTTGCATCTGAATCTATAAGTTTTTGAGTCTCTTTTGGAATCTCATAATATTCGCTATGCATTATATGCTCGGTTATTAGTTTCGTTTCAACCGGTTTAAAAGTTCCAGCCCCTACATGTAATGTAATAAATTTGACATCAAATTTTTTTTTGATCTTTTCCAAAAGCTCTTTAGTAAAATGTAAAGATGCCGTTGGTGCCGCAACGGCTCCCGGGGTTTTTGCGAAAATTGGTTGAAAATGTTTTTCATCTTCTTTTTTGGCTTCTCTATCTATATAGGGAGGAAGAGGGATTTTTCCAATTTTATCCAAAATATGTAAGAGGTTTTCAAAATCCAAAATTTTTCTATTTTTAAAAAATTGGACTATTCTTGAGCCATCTTCACAAAGTTTTATAACCTTTGCTTCAAGATTTTCTTCAAATTTCAAAACAGAGCCAACTTTTACCTTGCCTCTTATAAAAACGCTAAATTTATTATTTTCAAGGGGTCTATTTAATAAAAGCTCAACTTTTCCTCCACTACTTTTTTTACCAAAAATTCGCGCTTTTATAACTTTTGTATTATTAAATATTAGATGAGTTTTGGGTGGAATAAAATCGATAATATTTTTAAATATGGTATGGGTAATTTTGTTTTTTTTTCTATCATAAACCAATAACTTTGCTTCATCGGGAGGATTTATTGGCTCTTTAGCTATTAAAGAGGGGGGCAGATAGTAATCGTAACTATCTACCTTTAGGGGATCAAGTCTCTTTTTCATCTTCATTTTTAGCTGGATTTACCATTTTTGCGATTAAGATCGATACTCCATACAATATAACCAAAGGTCCAGCCATTAAAAGTTGGCTTAAAACATCAGGCGGAGTCAAAAGCGCAGCTACCGCAAAAATTATGATAATAGCATATTTAAAAAAACCTTTTAAACTCTCATCGGTGACTAAACCCAACATAGCTAAGAAAAAGGTAATTACCGGTAACTCAAAAGATAGTCCAAATCCAAACATCAATTTTGTAAAGAATCCTACATATTCGCCTATACTTGGAAGAGCCGTAAAGAGCTGAGAACCAAAATTTATAAGATAACTAAATCCAAAAGGAAAAACGATATAGTAAGCAAAAAGAGCACCTGAGATAAACATTACGGTTGCAGAGATTACAAAAGGCAAAACCATCTTTTTTTCATGCTCGTAAAGTCCCGGAGCTACAAAAAGCCAAAGCTGCCAAAAAATAACCGGTAAAGAGAGTATGATTGATGCAAAAAAAGATACTTTTAAAGCCGTAAAAAAAGCTTCCCCCACTTTTGTAAATATTACGTTGCTACCTTTTGGGAGAGCCTCTTTTAAAGGCAAAATCATCCAATCA
The DNA here is from genome assembly GCF_982775275.1 of Nitrosophilus sp. NCBI lineage: Bacteria > Pseudomonadati > Campylobacterota > Epsilonproteobacteria > Nautiliales > Nitratiruptoraceae > Nitrosophilus > Nitrosophilus sp. Next base: position 696 of record NZ_CEXZHP010000211.1, on the reverse strand, counting down.
AGTATATATTCCCAAAAACCAAAACAGATAATAAACATAACAAAAATCGTGGCAATGGATATCAAAAGCCTTTTTCTAAGCTCGGCTAGATGGGGTTTTAACTCTTCAAACATCTATTTTTTCCTCTTTATCGATATCTATTTTTTTCTTTTTAAACTTAACAACTTCTCTTTTTGCCTCTTTTTTATTGACCGCTTTTTGGATCTCTTTTACTTCTTCAAGTTCATCTTCCAAATCCCCAATATGAACAATCTCTTCAACCTCTTTACCTACGGTTCCAAGCTTTTTTTTATATTCAAGAGCCTCTTCTTTTAACTCGCTTATTTTTATCTCTTCGTCCAAAGAGGTTTTAGCTTCGTTAATAGCTCTTTTTACACTTTTGAAAAATTTTGCTACATCAACTAAAAATTTTGGTAATTTTTCAGGCCCTAAAAAGACGATAGCTACGATTGCTATCATTAAAAGTTCTGTAAAACCCATTCCAAACATAATAAACCTTTAAAAGGTAATTTGGGATAAATTCTACATAAAAAGTTATTAAATTGTGGTTAAGTTTTGATGGTTGAAATGGTTAAAATGGTTGAGTAGTTGAGTGGTTGAGTGGTTAGGTGAAAGACTGAAGGTAAAAGGGAGAAGGGGAGAAGGAGGTAAGTGAGCGAGGGCAAACCGAAGGTTTAGAACGATAACTGCTTATCG
>NZ_CEXZHP010000210.1:0-2524 GCF_982775275.1 Nitrosophilus sp. | reverse complement strand
AGTTTGGAATTGGTAAATGGAAATTGGGAATTTGGAATTGAGCCCTCTCTTACCTTCTTACCACCTTATCACCTTACCACCTTCTCCCTTCTCCCTTCAGCCTTTTACCTTCTCCCTTTCACTTAACCACTCAACCACTCAACCACTTAACTACTCAACCATTTTAACTAATACTAAGCCTTCGGCTTTGCCCTCGCTCACTTTCTCACTTTTTAACTTTCTAACTTTTTCACTATATAATTAACCACTCAACCACTTTAACTATTTTAACTATATTTATTCTTTAGGTCTCATTGCCGGAAATAAAATAACATCTCTTATGGTATGTTGGTTTGTTAAAAGCATCACCAGCCTATCTATACCTATTCCTTCTCCAGCAGTCGGAGGCATTCCGTATCCTAAAGCCTTTACATAATCTTCATCCATATGCATAGCTTCGTCATCTACCTCTTTTGCTTCAACTTGTGCTTTAAATCTTTCATATTGATCCAATGGATCGTTTAACTCGTTAAATCCGTTTGCAATTTCTCTGCCTGCGATAAAAAGCTCAAATCTTTCGGCAATATTTGGATCTTCATCGCTTCTTCTTGCAAGCGGACTAATTTCAATAGGAAAATGGGTAACAAAAGTAGGATTTATCAATTTGTGTTCCACAAAATTATCAAAAAGTTCCGCTTGGAGCGCTCCAAGGGAGAGTCTACTATCTACTTCTATATCATGCGATTTTAAAAATTCTATTATTTTATCTCTATTTTCAACGATTTCTGGATCAATTTCGCCGATTTCTACGATTGCGTCTTTATATTTTATTCTTGTAAAAGGTGTCGAAAAATCTATCGTGTACTCATCATATTGCAATTTTCTTGGGAGATTTAAATGCTCAAATAGATAATCAAAAAGCTCTTCTGTTAATTTCATCAAATCTTCATAGGTATGGTATGCCCAGTAAAATTCAATCATTGTAAATTCAGGGTTATGAGTTGCGTCCATACCTTCGTTTCTAAAGTTTCTATTTATCTCAAAAACGGCTTCAAATCCTCCAACTATCAATCTTTTTAAATAAAGCTCCGGAGCGATTCTTAGATATCTATCAACACCTAATGCGTGATGATGGGTAACAAAAGGTCTTGCATTTGCACCGCCTGGGATAGGGTGCATCATAGGTGTTTCAACTTCTAAAAAGCCATGTTTTTCGAAAAATTCTCTTATAAGGCTAACAACTTTACTTCTTGTTCTAAAAACCTTTCTAACTTCCGGATTCATTATCATATCGAGATATCTTTGACGATATCTTAACTCTTTATCTTGAAGTCCGTGATATTTTTCAGGAAGAGGAACTATAGCTTTTGTTACGAGATTTAATTTCTTTACGTGTAAAGTTAGCTCTCCAGTTTTTGTAACGAAAGGGTATCCGTAGGCTTCGATAATATCACCGACTTCTATAAGTTTTTTTACTTTTTTAAACCACTCTTTTCCTAAGGAGTCTTGGTTAAAATATATCTGAACTATACCAGTATCGTCTTCGATTTTTGCAAAGGCGGCTTTGCCCATAAGTCTTAGAAATTTAATTCTTCCTATTAAAGTTACTTTTTGCGAATAATCTTTTTTCTCCTCAAGATCTTTAACATAATTAAATTTTTCTAAAAACTCTTTATTTGTTATCTCTTTTTTAAATCCAATTCCGTAAGGATTTATACCCATCTCTCTTAGTTCTTGGGCTTTTTGAATTCTTAGTTTTTCATATTGATTATCAAATATCAATCTTCATCCTTTTTTGTGTTATTTTGTTTTGTTAGATTCAAGTGTTTGAGAGATTTTTTCTTTTATATTTTTTAAACTCTCAGATGTAACGCTATCTGTTATGCTTTTTTTTATATTTTGCGTTTTTTCTTCTACTTTTTGAGTTATCTCTTTTGGATTCAATTTTATGATATAACTTCCCGTTTTTATCATATATGGATATAAAAAGGAGTTGTTGGTATATTTATTTAAAGCGTTTTTGGTAGCTTCTATATTGGAAATGGCGTATATAATAACCGAAAATATAAGAAATATTTTTGCGGCTCCAAAACCAAATCCAGCAATTCTATCTATCATACTCATACCGCTTGCGCTGCTTAATTTTGAAAAAAGTTTTCCAACTATCAACATTGCAAGCCAAAAAAGTCCAAGAGTAATCAAAAAACCGATAAATGAAAGAGCGGCTGGATTTTTGATGGTAAATATATTGTCGCTTATGAATTTTCCTACATTCTCTCCATAATGAGAACCAAAATAGATACCTCCAATAATACCTAAAAGTCCAAAAAACTCTTTTATAAACCCGTCTATAAGTCCTTTTAAACCCAATAAAATAATTATTGCACCAAGAATTATGTCAAAATAATTAAACCCGTCCATAAAAAATCCTATATTTTTTTAAAGGGCAATTATACTATATTTAGGAAAAATTGGAAAGTGAGCGAGGGCAAGCCGAAGGCTTAGAACGATAACTGCTTATCGTTCGTGCCTGAGCGAAAGTCGT
>NZ_CEXZHP010000209.1:0-2563 GCF_982775275.1 Nitrosophilus sp. | reverse complement strand
TATTTGGGTAGTAAAGGCAAACTTATCAAAAACTCTCTTGATAAGCAAAGAAAGGTTGTCAATAATTCTATAAATAGATTATATAACTTTCTTAAACAAAATCCCGATTTTCAAAAAGAATCAAAATTTTTCCTTGCAAATCTAAAAAGAATACCCGATATTAGAAAAAGAGTTGATAATTTAAATATCAAGTTCAAAGAGGCATTTTTCGATTTTTATACAGATACGATAAATACGGCCTTAATAAAAGAGATGTCAAAAATAGAGCATTATACGATTGATCCTGATATAACCTCTATCTCTTCAACTTTGATTCAATTTATAAACTCTAAAGAGTATTCCGGGATTGAGAGAGGATTTATCTCTTTTATATTGGCAAGATATACTCCTATGAGCGACGAAGAGCTAAAAATATGGAATCAGCTCATAGGAAAAGCTGATAGCTTTTTAAACTATGCTTTGGTGGTTCCAGAAACTAAAAAAAAGATAGATAAAATTATAAAGGATAAAGATTCTAAGGAGATTTTTGACGAAATCTCTCAAACAAGGGTAGATATCCAAAGGGCTGCAAATGACGGGATGTATCCTGTTGATCCAACATTATGGTTTAATCTTCAAACAGAAAAAATAGACGTTATTTTAGAAGCTGAAAAGATACTTAAAAATGATTTAAAATTAAAAATAAACCATGTTGCCAAAATAAAATTTTATATGTTTATCGCTTCGGCAATAGTATTTATTTTGTCTATTTTACTTGCAATCATAGGATATTTACTCGCAAAAGACTTAACATCAAATATCAAAAAACTTGAGCAGATTCTAAAAAAAGTTGCAGAATCTGAAAGTGTTAAACAGGAAAAAGGAGATTTAGAGTCTAAAATCAACCTTGATACTACAGAAGGTATAAATGCCGCATATGAGCTTTTAGAAACGGCACTTAAAAAAGCCGAAACCGCAAAAGAGTCTGCCGAAGAGGCAAGTAAAGCTAAAAGTATGTTTTTAGCAAACATGTCACACGAAATTAGAACACCGTTAAATGGCATTGTTGGATTTACCGAACTTCTTAAAAACACTAATTTAAATGATGAACAAAAAGAATTTGTATCTATTATTGAAAAAAGCTCCGAAAACCTATTAGAAATCATTAACGCCATACTTGATCTATCAAAAATAGAAAGCAATAAAATTGAAGTCGAAAATATCGTATTCGATCCTATAATCGAATTTGAAAACGCAATTGAAGTTTATGCTCCAAAAGCCGCCGAAAAAGATATAAATCTGGCTCTTTTTGTAGATCCGAGCCTTGAAAAACCCCTTAAAGGGGATCCTACTAAAATAAAAGAGGTTTTAATAAATTTAGTAAGTAACGCTATAAAATTTACAGAAACCGGCGGAAACGTATCTATTGAAATAAAAAAACTTGGAAATATTGACGGTAAAGCAAAAGTGTATTTTGAAGTAAAAGATACGGGTATCGGTATACCTGCAGAGAAAAAAGCCCAAATTTTTGAAGCTTTTAGTCAAGCCGATATTAGCGTAACTAGAAAATACGGTGGAACAGGCCTTGGGCTGACAATTTCAAGCGAGTTTGTAAAACTTATGGGAGGACAGCTAGGACTTGAGAGCGAAGTTGGTAAAGGATCGAAATTTTTCTTTACTTTAGAACTAGAAGAGATTCCAGCATTAACCGAATCTATGAAAAATAAATTTGAAGGCTTAAATGTTGGATTTTTTATTAGAGAAGATGAGCCAAAAGATCAAAATATATATATAAAAAATTATTTTAAATATTTAGGCGTAGAATTTAACGAATATAAAAATTTATCAAAATTTTTAGATAATGCAAAAAAATATGATTTTGTTATATTAGATTATGATTATATCGAAGATAATAATTTAAAAAACTTTTTTGTTAGAAATATTCCGGTTGCTATAATTTCCAAAATTATATACCAAAAAAAGATAGAATCTTTATCAGAAAAACTTATGAAAATAGTTTATGAACCTGTTAACTATACAAAATCCAAACAACTTATACAATATTATATAGGCGAATATAAAAAAATAAAAGAAAAAACCTCAAAACCTATTGATTTATCCAAAATTAAATTTAATGCAAAAGCTTTAGTTGTAGAAGATAATGTAATAAACCAAAAACTTATCAAAAAAACGCTCGAAGATCTTGGGCTTGAAGTGGATATTGCAAATAACGGACTCGAGGGCTTTGAAAAAAGAAAAAATGGAAGCTATGATATCATTTTTATGGATATACAAATGCCAATAATGGATGGTATAGAGGCCACCCATGAAATTTTAGATTATGAACAAGATTATCATCAGCCACATATCCCAATAATAGCACTTACAGCTCACGCTTTAAAAGGGGATCGTGAAAAATACCTAAATGAAGGATTAGATGAATATATTACCAAACCTTTAGTTAGAGACGAACTTGTAGCTATTCTTAAGAAATTTTTGGCTGATAAAATTATCGATAAAGTTAATGAAGAAAAAATTGAGACAATTGGCAAAGAATTAAATATAAAAGAAGAGAAACCTAAAA
>NZ_CEXZHP010000208.1:0-2599 GCF_982775275.1 Nitrosophilus sp. | reverse complement strand
TTTTGGCTTATTGAGCCTGTAACGGCAATATTTTGTTTTATCGGTATATTTGAAATAGCTGAAAGCAGAGCACAAGTTTCAGCTAACGAAGCGCTATCTCCTTCTACGAAAGAGTAGCTCTGTTCAAAAACCAAAGAGGCGCTAAGAGTTAATGGCATATCCAAAAGATATCTTCCCTTTAAAAAACCAGCAATTATCATAGTGCTTTTTGTATATATTTTTCCACCAAGTTCAGCTTCTTTTTCTATATCTACAACCTCACCTTTTCCCATTCTTGCGGTTGCTGTTATTTTTGAAGGTTTAGCAAAACTAATATCTCCAAGATCAATAACCGAAAGTCCGTTGATTACGCCTATTTTTTTACCTTTTATATCTATTTTTAAAATATCTCTATTGAACTCCTCTTGAATTAACTCTTTTACCCTTGAACTCCTATACTCTTTGGCTTTTACAGCGTTTTTTATATCTATATCTTCAATGATTTGCGAGTTTCTATTTTTTGCAAGAAAATTTGCCTCTTGCATAAGGTCTTTTATCTTTTTTATCTCTAAAGAGAGTTTTTTTGCGTCTTGAGCATATCTTGAGCTAATATCTACTATTTTTGCAACAGCTTCTTTTGAGAGGGGCAAAAGATTTTCTTCTTTTGCGAAAGAGGCGATTAGATATCCATAAAGTTTTAACGACTCTTCATCTTTATTATATATCTCATTAAAATCGGCTACAACTTTAAAAAGCTCTTTAAAATCGCTATCAAGATTGTATAAAAGATAGTATAAAATCCTATTTCCTATAAGCACTATTTTTATATCCAAATCTATAGGCTCAGGTTCTAGCGTTAATGTACTAATCAATCCTATCATTCTCTCTTTTGGAACAATTTTTATCTTTTTTGAAAGAATCGCTCTTTTTAAAGATTCCCAAGCAAAAGGTTCAAAAAGAAGCTTTCTTGCGTCTAAAATAAGATATCCTCCCGATGCTTTATGTAAAGCCCCAGGCCTAATAAGGGTAAAATCTGTTATTAAAGTTCCCATTTGTGCTATATGCTCAATTCTTCCGATTAAATTTTCATATGTAGGATTATCTTCATAAACCACAGGAGCAAACTCTTCATCTTTAAAAGAGACAAGAACATTAACCTCATATCTTTTAAAAGATGGTCTAATAAGCGTATAAAATACAAAAGGCATCGATACCGAACTCTCCTCTTTGAAAAGAAAGTCTTGAAGATTTTCAACAACATCCTTTTTCACGTTGTCTAAATATTTTATAATTTTTTTATTATCTGAATATTTTCTTTTCAACTCTTCTATTAAATGTCCTGCAACAAGATCTGTTGTCATTTCGTTTAATTTTTTTAGTTTTTCAACAAGTTCTCTTCTAAAAAGCGCTAGTTCTCTTGTTATATCGTTTAGCCTATCATTTAAAATATCTACTTTTTTTTCTAAATCATCTTTTATCTCTTGAGGAAGAGCTTGAAACTCTTCGGGTTTCATAAGTGTGCCATCAGGTTTTAAGGGCACAAACATTATCCCAGCTGGTGTTCTAACAACTGCAATACCAAGTTTTTTTGCCTCATTTTCAAGTTTTTTGTATAAAAAATCGCTTCTATTTTTTAACTCTTCTTCTATCATCTTTTTTTTATAATTGTATTCTTCACTCTCAAAAGCGGTAGGAATGGCACTTTTTAGGGTTTCTATAAGATTTTTCATATCTTTTTTAAATTCTTGTCCCTTTCCACTTGGCAAAATTATTGCGATAGGTTTGTTTGGTTGGGAAAAATTGTTAACATAACAGATATCGTTTGGTATTTTTTTTGATTTTGCTCTATCTTTTAATAATTTTTTTACAATCTCATGTTTGCCAAGCCCCGCTGGTCCCATTACAAAAATATTATATTTATTATTATCCATTTTTGTTGCAAAATCGATGGATTTAATAGCTCTTTCTTGGCCAAAAATCTGAAACTCTTTTTCAATTTCTTGCGTAGTTTTAAAACTAAAAATTTCCGGATTGCATCTATTATCTAACTCTTTTAGACTCAGAGGTTTAATATCCATACTCTCTCCTCAAAATTGATACTTTATATAGATTTTATAACAATTAATTTAAAATAAGCAAAAAATAGGAAAATTTGGAGAAAAAATGAATATTAAAACCCCTTTTGTAGCGGTTGATGGGATAATAAAAATTTTTGAAGAAGGAAAATTTAGAGGAATAGTTCTTATTAAAAGAAAAAATCCGCCTTTAGGGTTGGCGCTTCCAGGGGGGTTTGTAGAAATAGGTGAGAGTGTTGAAAAGGCTTTAGTTAGGGAGATGAAAGAAGAGACCGGTTTAAATGTAAATATAGAAAAGCTTTTGGGAGTTTATAGCGATCCCCAAAGAGATCCTAGATTTCATGCGATAAGTTTGGTTTTTATTTGTAAAGCCTCTGGCGTCCCAAAAGGCATGGATGACGCAAAAGAGGCTTGCATTTATAAAATAGAAGATATTCCTTATGACTCTTTAGTATTTGATCATAAAAAAATATTAATGGATTTTGTGGGAGCTTTATAAAAAGAGCTTATAAATAAAAGATTTTAAATAAAAAGTATGATAATAA
>NZ_CEXZHP010000207.1:0-2605 GCF_982775275.1 Nitrosophilus sp. | reverse complement strand
GAAAAAATGGGGACACGTTTTACCGATCCGGCTAAATCGTTTTTATTTATAGTTGGAAAATAGATATTTAAATCAGGATTAGTTGCAAGTAGGTTATTTGCACCCACTAAAGTTAATGGAGCTATAACATAGTTAAATCCGTCCGCATCTATTTTAGTTAAAGCATCTTGGATATCTTCAACTTTTTCAGTATCGATTTTATAACTTTTTAGCTCAAAAGATGAGTTTTTAGCCATAAGATATGCAAAAACCGCATTTGTTGTTGAGGTCGCATATTTTCCTATCTTTTTGTATGGTAACAAAAGTGCTATTTTTATACTTTTGGTTGAAGTTATAAGCCCTTGATTTAAGATAACAATATACATTTTTTTTGCTTCTAAAAGTTCTTTAGAAGTTAGTTTTTGCTCTTTAGCATAAGCTAAAAAAGAAAATATTTTACCATCATCTAAAAGTTTTTTCAGACATACTTCATCACAAGGATAAGGATCTAGGTTCATTATATATGTTTTTGGAAGAGGTATTTCAGAAATTAAAAAAGCTTCACTATATAAGCTTACAACAATCGTAGCAACTAAAAAAATCTTTTTTATCATAGGCAACTCTTTATAGTTTTAAGGTCATTATATACAATCTTTTTTAAATTTGGATTTCTTAAAACATAGTTTGGATGATAAATAGGGATAAGTTTAGAGTTTTGATACTCTATGATATGTCCTCTTACTTCATCAAAACTACCTCCATTTGGCAATAAAAACTTATAAACTTCTTTACCGAGTGTAACTATTAGTTTTGGTTTAATAAACTCTATTTGCGAGGTAAGATACGATTTGCATGATAGCCATTGGGTCTCATAGTTGGTTAGATTTGATAAGGGTTTGCATTTTATTAAGTGAGTAATAAAAACTTCATTTATATCTAAGTTTAAAACATTTGTAATCATATCTCTTAGCATTAAAGCACTTCGCCCTTGAAAAAAATCACCATAACTATCTTGAAGCTCCGATACAACATAGTCAATTATCATCAAATCAGCATTTGTATTTCCAAAACCACTTAAACTTTGTTTTCTACTTTTGCTAAAATCACATAAATGGCAAGTTTGTATCTGTTTATCTAATGAAGCTATATCATTTATCTTTATATCCATAGTTTGTGAATTTAGCTCTATAGGGTCTATATATTCATATCCTATAGCTTTTAATCTATAAAAATTTTGTAAAAGTTTTAGGTTTTGGTAGCTTTGCAAATACAACCTTTGATTAGTTTTTGCAAGAGTATATAAAAAATGAGGTTAAAAAGAGGTTAAGCCCAAATGGGCTTAAGTTTAAAAGAATTATTCAGCTACTTCAATAACTACAGGAGTTGATTCCCAGATACCGTGTTTTGTGCAGTAACCGTGAGCTACAAGGTTTAGTTTGCTTTTAGTTGGTCTGATGTTAAATGTAACTTCTGCATGACTTTTTTCATTTCCTAAAGTTCCAGGAACAAAAGTAGCAGTAGCTAGTTTAGTATCACCATCAAATAAAGTGATAGACTCTATATAGTGGTCAAAATCATCAGGGTGAGTATATTCGTTACCCATTTTTACATTTACAGCTAACATTTCACCTTTTTTAGCTTCACCTAAAACAGTGATAAACGGAGAGTGTCTATCTATTAAATCTTTTTTTGCTTCTCTATCGATTTGGCTTATATCTTCATACTTATTAATCTTTGGCATGAAACATCCTTTATATTTAATTTTGTGATGACATTATAGCTATAAATCCTTTTAGATAAACATAAACAAGAGTATATCTATCTTATTTAAGGTTTGTTTAATTTATAGCTTTTTAACCTTATTTTAGATAAAATCGCGATTATTTTAAAAAAAGAGAGAGTTTATGACTAAAACATTACTTATAGAAATAGGTGTAGAAGAACTTCCTGCTATTCCGCTTTTAAAAGAATTAAAAAATATAGAAAAAAAATACTTAAATGTTTTAGAAAAGTATAATCTAGTGAGTGAGTTTGAGTTTTATTATACTCCTAGAAGATTGGTTTTATGGCATAGAGAGTTTAAAGAAAAACAAGAAGATAAAGTAGAAGAGCTTTTTGGTGCTCCAAAACAAATAGCACTAAAAGATGATAAACCAACTCCGGCAATGTTGGGTTTTGCAAAAAAATGCGGTGTTGATGTAAGTGAGTTAAGCTTTGTTGAAAAACAAGGTAAAGAGGTGCTTTACTATAAAAAAGAGACAAAAGGTGTTGCATCAAAACTTCTTTTAAACGATATCATCAACGAATGGATAACTTCACTAGATTTTGGTAAATCTATGAGATGGGGAAATCTAAGTGAGAGTTTTATAAGGCCTATTAGATGGGTAAATGTATTACTTGGTGATGAGCTTGTTGATGTGGAGCTTTTTGGGGTGAAGAGTTCTTTAGAAACTAGAGTTCATAGACAAAGCAGTTTTGAGCCTGTAAAGATAACAAATGCAAAAGAGTATTTTGAAGTTTTAAAAAACGGCGGAGTTGTGCTGTATCAAGATGATAGAAAAGAAAGCATCTTAAAAGATTTTAAAGAGCTAGAAGAAAAAGAGGGAGTAAGTGTTGAGATTGATAA
>NZ_CEXZHP010000206.1:0-2606 GCF_982775275.1 Nitrosophilus sp. | reverse complement strand
GGAGCGTTTATTAATTCTGGTTTCATATTTTCCAAAAAGTGGGTTATAACATCTTCAATCTCAGCGGCAAACTGTTTATCATATTTGTCTGCGACAAGCCCAAAGCTTGAAACTTTTGGCTTATCTATCAATTTTTTATCCGCCTCTGATATTTGAGCCACTACCATGACTATACCTTCGGTTGCCATTTTTTGCCTATCTATTACAACATCACTCTCAATCTCTTCGTTTAATTGGTTATCGATGTAGGCTTTTCCGGTTCTGACTGTTTTTACTTTTTTAATATATTTAGGCGTTAATTCTATCTGATCCCCATCACTCATAAGATATATATTTCTCTCAGGTATGCCGCATTTTATCGCGGTCTCTTTATGTTTCATCAAATGGTTATATTCTCCGTGAACTGGAAGAAAGAATTTTGGTTTTGTAAGTCTAAGCATAAGTTTTTGCTCCTCTTGTGCGGCATGACCGGATACGTGTATTTCGCTAAAATCTTGATACGCTACCGTTGCTCCACATTTTTGAAGCAGATTTATAACGCTTGAGACGCTTCTTTCGTTTCCTGGAATGGCTTTTGCCGAGATAATAATCGTATCGGAGGGTTTTATTTTTACGTGCCTATGTTCATTAGTAGCCATTCTATATAATGCGCTCATTGTTTCACCCTGGCTTCCCGTTGTTACGATAAGAATCTCATTATCGCTATATCTATTTAGTTCGTGAGCCTCTATAAATATATTTTGATTTAATTTTATATATCCAAGTTGCATTGCCGTTTCTAAGTTTCTTTCCATGCTTCTACCGATAACGCAAACTTTTCTATTATATTTTAATGCATGGTCTATCGCTTGATAAACTCTATGTATATTTGAAGAGAAAGTGCTCATAATAACTCTTCCCTTTGCTTTTGAAAAGAGTAGGTCAAATGTAGGTCCAACACTTGCTTCAGATTTTGTTATTCCTGGATTATGAGAATTTGTAGAGTCGCTTAAAAGAGCTAAAACTCCTTTTTCTCCGTAATGGGCGATTCTATGTAAGTCTGTGGGATATCCGTCTATTGGGGTATGATCGATTTTAAAATCACCCGTATGAAAAATAATTCCAGCATCACAAGAGATCGCTAAAGCAGAAGCATCAATTATAGAGTGTGTTATATGGATCCATTCTACTTCAAAATCCCCGATTTTTATAGGTTTTCTCTTTTCTACAAATCTAAAATAGCTTTTATAGCTTCTCATATTATGTTCATCAAATTTATTCGCGATCATTCCAAGAGGAAGAGGGGTCCCATATATTGGAAATTGCATCTCCTTAAAAAGATAAGGAACCGCTCCAATATGATCTTCATGGGCATGAGTGATAACTATACCCGATATTTTGTCTTTAATCTGTCTTAAATATGTAAAATCTGGAACCAAAATATCAACGCCATGCATATCTTCGGTTGGAAAACTCATACCTATATCTATAATTATCGCACTATTTTGCGTTTCAATAACGGTTATATTTCCTCCGATTTCGCCAAGTCCTCCAAGAGGAGTAATTTTTACTTTTGCTTTTGACTGAAGATTTATCCTCGCATCTGGGTTGAGCCTTTGTTTTTGTATCTTTTCGTTTGCTTCTATAGCTTTTTTAATATCTCTATACCATCCCAAAGGTTTTTTTGATTTTTGTGGTGTAATTTTTGAGTTTTTTTGATTAAGGTTTTGACTCTTTTCCATCTACCTTCCTTTTTTCTAAAATTTCGTATAATTGGTGATAGATGGATGTGGTAGCTTGATGAGGTCTAATATTTGGAAGAAGGTTTAGTTGATCGAAAATCTTTTTTAATTCATTTTTATCATATATTTTGCTTAAGTTTTTAAAAAGTGTTTTTCTTGGTGATGAGAAAGCTATTTTTAAAAATTTTTCAAACCCCTCATCATCAATACTCCTTTCCTTTTTTATCAAAAGCACAGATGAAAAAACTTTTGGCGCAGGCTCAAAAGAGTGCGGATCTACATCAAAAAGTTTTTCTACTTTTCCGCTACTTTGAGCTAAAACCGCTAAAGAGGAGAACTCCTTGTCTTGGCTCTTTGCTGCAAATTTTTGAGCTACCTCCCTTTGAAGCATAACCAATATATTTTTGCATCTTTTATCTTTTAAAGCCTTCAAAATTATATTGGTAGCTACGTAATAAGGGAGATTTGCAATTAAATCATAATCTTTATCAACTAAACTATTCTTCCAAAAATCTTGTACATCTCCGCATTTTAGGATGAGCTTTTTATTTTTTATTTCATCTTTAAACTTTTTCTTAAGGAGAGTACAAAGATCTTTATCGATCTCAAAAGCTATCACATCCCTCTTTGTGATAAGCTTTTTTGTCAAATCACCTAATCCAGGCCCAATCTCTACAATAATATTTTTATCATTGGGCATCGATTGGATGATTTTTTCTAAAATAGCTTCATCTTTTAAAAAATTTTGTCCAAATTTTTTTTTAGCTTTTATATTTTCCAAGCCAGACCCTTCATAATACAAAAAGAATACTTATATTTAGATTATTTTTGTCGCAATATTATCATTTTTTAAGAAAAAGTCAATAGTTATGAATTGGTAAATGG
>NZ_CEXZHP010000205.1:0-2618 GCF_982775275.1 Nitrosophilus sp. | reverse complement strand
AAATACTATTTTTATATATTTTGTATAATCTGATCTTGATCTTTTGATATGAAATAGTCTTATATCCCTTCCTTTTTTTAACTCGTTATAAAGAGCATATGAATTTTCTTTGTTCAATTTCAATTCATGAAGCAAAGGATTTTCACCAATAATATTTCTTATAGTATTTACGACCATTTTGCCCCAATTATCATCTTGAATTCTTATCAATTTTATAAACTTATTCGCAAGAGGTTTTGCAATAAAATTGAAGGTAATATCTGCTAATATCTCTTCAAGTATATAAACCCGATCTATCCTTGCTGCTTTAAATATACTCAAATCGTCTAAAGTATTTTCTCTTGCGATTGTATAGATATTGGGATTTAGCTTTTTTGCTGTAGAGAGTATGGTTAAGTTTATTAGATCGTCTTTTGTAGCGGCTATTATGGCGGCGGCATCTTTAATGCCAGCTTTTAAAAGAGTTTCTATATCTTCTGCGTCTCCGTATATTGAGCTATGTTTTTCCTCTTGGTATTTTGCCGAAACTATATCTATATGAAATGTTTCAATCCCGGCTTTTTTTAACCAATATTCAAGTGCGTGCCCCATCCTTCCATATCCGCAAATTATATATTTTCCCTTAGGTAAAACTTCTTTTTTCTTGATTTTTAAAATGTGTCCAAAAACCCACATTTCCAAAACCCAAATATGTGGTTTTGTTAAAGCAAGATATATTCTTTTTGAAATAATTTTAAAAGGGTTTTCGATATGTCTAATACCTATATTTTGCAAATGTTCGGTATGTTCTTTCGTAGTTGATTTTACTATAACGTCAACTTTTTTGTTTAAAAGCTTACACATTAAAGCAACTTTTGCGTTTTTTGCGTCATCCTCAAAAAGCGCTATGACTGCGCGACAATTTTTTTTATGAATTCCTGAGATTTTTAATATGCTAGGATCGGTTGCTTCTGCGGCAATTGCCGGAACTTCTGGACTAAATCCTACCAAATCCAATTCGTTTATTTTATTTTCGTCTTTATCAATAACAACAACCCTAATCCCCTCTTCATTTAATCTATTTATTATATTTTTTGTTACATTGTTATATCCAAGGATTATAATAAACTCTTCGGACAAATTTTCTACTTTGTTTTTAAATCTTGTTATTGAGATCTCTTTTGCAAGCCTTTTGTCTTGAATAAGAGCTATTATGGTTCCTATTCCATAAAACCATCCAATAACGGTAAGATAAATACTCGCGCTTACCCACATTCTTTGAGGATAGGTAAATTCGTAAGGGGTTTCTCCAAAACCTATGGTTGATGCCATATAACTAACAAAATAAAAAGCGTCAAAAAAATTCATATGGTAAGGGTTGCCGTTGGCGTCTTTTCCCTCAATGAGCATAAGCCCTATGATAGATATGGAAAAGGTTATAATAATAACCAAAAAGGGTATCCGCATCCTGCGGATAATAATCCAAGCCGAATTTGATTGCATATTACCTCTTAGATTTTAAAGTATCGCCTATAAATAGTAAAACAGAGACTATATTTGCTAAAAGCGCTCCACCAGATAAAGAGATAATAGCGGTAGTGGACTCAAGATTTAATCCTCCAAAGGCATACTTTGCTATTGCCCAAACGCTTGCACTTGCAATAAGTTGAATATCGGCAACCAAACTTGTCGCAAGGAGCACCGAACCAAGTTGGGTTTTATCACCAAATTTTAAAATCGTAGCTATCAAATTTACTATAATCGCTGCAAAAAGCTCATATGCGCTGTGCTGCTCTATAACAGTTGGGTCTCCATAAAAAAAACCAAAATTTATGGTCATTGCCAAAATAAAGAAAAAACCTGATAAAACTTTTTGAAGATTCATCTATATCCTTTAATATATTATTAATTTTATAGTTTATGATTAGAGAGCTTATTATTTAATTAAAAAGAGATTTTTAAAAAAGTGTAATAATAGATGATTTAATCTTTTTTATATTCTATAATATTTTTTCCCTGGGCAAGAGACAATAATCTTTCTTCTTGCTCTTTTGATAACTTTCCGCTTGTCATAGCATCTATCAATTTTGTAGCCATTTGGGCTTTTAGTTCCTTTTCTTTTATCTCTTTTTGAGCCTTTATTTTCTCTTTTTCTATCGCTATTTTAGTTTTTTGATGGTTTTTAAATATAAAATATAAAACTATTAAAAAAACGAAACTTATCAAAGAAAGTGTTATAAGAGCGATTTTTTTTATAGAGTTTTCCTCTTTTTTTGTCTCATAATTTAATCTATTTTTTTCAAGCTCTTTATCTTTTTGAATTTTTGCGATTTGTAACTCTTTTTGGGCCTTTATTTTCTCTTTTTCCACCTCTTTTTTCATCTGTATTAATGCTATCTCTTTTTTTATTTTAAAATCTTCTTTATCTTTTTTTTCATAAGTGGATACTATCTTTTTTGCATATTCGGTAGTTGATTTTTGGTGTAATAGTTTTGGTTTTTCACTCTCTTCGCAGCCGATGATAAAAATAGATATTAACATTAATATAAAATATTTCATATTGATCTCCTAACTATTTACCGATAGCTAACGGATTTATATCAAATAATAGTATTTAAAATTTAGATTATTATATAATA
>NZ_CEXZHP010000204.1:0-2635 GCF_982775275.1 Nitrosophilus sp. | reverse complement strand
TTCTCTCTCCCTTTTTCTAAAAATTGCACATTTTTTATACCCAATCTCTTTTGCAAGCTCAATTATCTTTTCCAATTTAAATCCGACCTGTTCAGGTTTGTGTGCATCACTTCCAAAAGTAATGGGAATATCTAGTTCATATGCCACCTCTAAAAGCTCTTTACTGGGATAGGGCTCATTGACCGGTTTTCTAAATCCGGCACTATTTATCTCTAAAACCATATCAGATTTTTTGATAGCTTTTAATGCCTTTTGGGCGATTAATCTAATATCCTTGGTGGGTTTGAAATTGAAAACTTTTATCAAATCCAAATGGCCAACTATATCAAAAAGAGAACTTTTTGCCATCGCTTCAATTGCGTCAAAATAGTCTTGGTATATTTTATTTATATCTTGATTTTTGTATTCGCCTATAAATTCTGGATTATCAAAACCCCAAAGATCTTGATGTATAACTATCTCTTTGTGGCTTTTTGATTTTGGCAAGAAATGAACCGAACCTATCAAATAATCAACATCCGCTTCTAACACCCTTTTATCCATTAAACCTGGTAAAAAGTCTACCTCATATGCAAAAAGTATCTCTATTTTTTCTTTGAACTTCTCTTTAGCATCTTTTATCCATTTTTCGTAAATTTTCATATCTTCAAAGCCCATTCTATAGTTTTTATCAAAATCCATCGGGGCGTGATCGCTAAATCCAAAAATTTTTATATCTTTTTCTATGGCTTTTTTTACATACTCTTCAACTTCGCCCGTTGCGTGGTTGCATAATTTTGTATGGTTGTGAAGATCTACTTTCATTTAAACCCTTTTTAAAGATTTGATATAATATTAATATATTTTATCATCAAATCGGGGGAAAGTTATGATTAAAAAGATATTTTTTGCACTACTTCTTCTTTTAAGTGCGGTTTATGGGCAAAATGCGCAAGAAAATCTTGAAGAGTTTTTTGCAACTGAGGCAAAAAAAGCAAAAGAGCCTATTTTGATAATAGAAGCAACGGCTTATATTGAGTCTCCAAAAGGAGTATATAAACTTTATGATTATGAGATAGAGACCTATAATAAAGATAAAAAAATCTATATCCTTCATATAAAGATGGAAAAAAGAGAAGGTGCTACTACCTATTATAGAGAGTATGACTTGCCTTTTTGGTATAACGGCAGAAGAATAGTTTTTAAAACATATAGAGGGAAAAAATCCTTTGAATTACCGGAAGATAAAATTGTGATTAAAAAAAGAGACAAAGAAAATATTGAAGTTATTCAAAATCAAAAAGAGTATAGAGTTAGAATCCCCGTTCCTATGGGTGAGATGGAACTAATTATTCAAAAACAGAGGATTGATTGATGAATATTTTTAATGAGATAAAAAGAGACAATATCATTGGAGTTAGAGAGCTTCTTGAGGAGCTTGAGGATTTAAACTCCATAAAAAGCGAAAACGGAGATTCCCTTTTAAGATATGCAATAAAAAACGGCGCAAGCCTTGCTATGTTCAAGCTTTTAGTAAAAGCTGGAGGCAATATTTTTGAAGTTGATGAAGAAGGTGTTGGATTGATTGATGATGCCATCAAAAAAGGAAGAGCCGATATCGTAAAATTTTTGGTTGAGAGCGGAATAGATCCAAATACAACAAAAAGAAAGTCCGGCTTTACACCCCTTATGGCCGCCGTTAGTTATGGAGACGAAGAGATAACAAGATATCTAGTATCGTTAGGAGTTGATACAGATATAAAAGACAACTTTGATTATACCGCTTATGATTATGCAAAAATGACAGGATACAAAAGAATGATAGAGGTGATAGAGAGTGAAAAAAGTAGAACTTCTTAGTCCAGCCGGAAATTTAGAAAAGTTAAAAATTGCTATCCAATACGGTGCCGATGCGGTTTATGGAGGAGTTAGCCATTTTAGTTTAAGGATTAGAAGCTCAAAAGAGTTTGATTTGGAATCTTTTAAAGAGGGTATTGAGTATGCTCATAGCAAGGGAAAAAAGGTTTATTGCACGATAAACGGTTTTCCTTTTAATTCTCAAATAAAGCTATTTAGAGCTCATGTGGAAAAGATGGCAAAATTAAATCCGGACGCTTTTATTGTGAGCACTCCGGGAGTTATTAGACTTTGTAAAGAGGTGGCGCCGCATATTGATCTGCATCTATCTACACAGGCAAATGTTATGAATTATCTTGATGCTCAGGTTTATTATGAGCTGGGCGTAAAGAGGATAATCGTAGCAAGAGAGATAAGTTTAAAAGATGTAAAAATTATAAAAGAGAAGATCCCTGATCTTGAATTGGAAGTTTTTGTGCACGGAAGTATGTGTTTTGCCTATAGCGGAAGATGTTTGATATCTACCCTTCAAAGCGGAAGAGTTCCAAATAGAGGAAGTTGTGCGAATGATTGTAGATTCCCTTATACTCTATATGCCCAAAATCCAGAGACCGGAACTCTTTTTAAGCTTGAAGAGGTAGAAGGTGAGGGAACATATATAATGAACGCAAAAGATTTAAATCTCGCAAGCCATATAAAAGAGATATTAGATTGTAACTGCGTAGATAGCCTAAAGATTGAAGGGAGAACAAAAAGTCCTTATTATACTGCTATAACTACAAAAGTATATAGAGAAGCT
>NZ_CEXZHP010000203.1:0-2647 GCF_982775275.1 Nitrosophilus sp. | reverse complement strand
TATTATTTTCCTCATAAGCCGGAGGTCGACGGTTCAAGTCCGTCCCCAGCTACCATGTATTTTATCTTCTTTTACCTCATTTTTTAAATCATTTAGCTTATTTTTTAAAATCCAAATTTTATATAAAATATGATAAAGTATTTGTAAATATCAAAAAGAGGATATTTACTATGCATGAATGTTATGAAAAGATGAAAAAGATAGTTGAGGGTATTGAAAGTCCAGATGAAAGGGCAAAAATTATAAATGAATTTTTAGACGAAAATCCTCATTGCAATAATGAATATACATTGCAAGAAATAGGAGAGCTTCTTGGTGTCTCAAGGGAGAGAGTAAGGCAGATAGAAAAAAGGGTGATTAGTATGTTAAAACATCCAAATATCCAGAAAAAATTGAAAGATATCGTTGAAGAGTTTATGGGTTGATGCTATTTTGTTAGATAAATAGCCAAAAATTTTCCCGCCATTACTCCCAAAGTTAAAATCAAAAATATTATTGCCGCTGTTAAATATTGCTTTTTATTCATATTTTTTCCTAAAATATTTTTTTAGAGATTATAGCTTATTTTGGAGAAAAAATGTTTAAAAAAGTTGCAAAACTAATCAAAGATAAAGACTTTTTACTAATTACCGCTGGTGCCGGAATGGGCGTAGATAGCGGGCTTCCTGATTTTAGAGGTAAGGAGGGGTTTTGGAAGGCTTACCCAATCGCAAAAAAACTAAATCTCTCTTTTGAAGAGCTTGCAAACCCGTTTTGGTTTAAAAAAGATCCATATCTTGCTTGGGCCTTTTATGGACATAGATTAAATCTCTATAGAAAAACTAAGCCCCATATTGGATTTTATAAGCTTTTAGAGATAGCAAGAAATAAAAAAGATTATTTTGTATTTACTTCAAATGTTGATGGGCAGTTTCAAAAGGCTGGTTTTAGCCAAAATAGGATCGACGAGGTGCATGGAAGTATCCATTATCTTCAATGCACTATTCCTTGTTGCGATGAGGTTTGGGAAAATAGGGAAAATATAGATATTGATGAGAAAAATTTTAGGGCTCTTGATCCTTTGCCAAAATGTCCAAAATGTAATAATTTAGCAAGACCAAATATTTTAATGTTTGGAGATTTTGGCTGGGTAAGCAAAAAAGAAGAGATTCAAAAGGAGTATTTTGAAAGCTTTTTAAATAAAGCATATAAAAACTTAGTTATTTTAGAATTTGGTGCCGGAGTTGCTGTCCCAACCGTTAGAATGACCTCAGAATTGATCGCGCGGGAATTTGATGCTCCATTGATAAGAGTTAATCCAAGAGATTATCAAGATTGCGACATTGCTATAAAAACCGGAGCAAAAGAGGCTATAGAAAAAATATATGAAGAATATTTTTAGATTTTATGGCGGACAGGGCGGGATTCGAACCCGCGGTGCCCTTACGGACACGCCTCCTTAGCAGGGAGGTGGTTTCAGCCAGCTCACCCACCTGTCCAAGAGGATTGAAATTATAGGTAATTTTTAAATATTTGTCAATATCTTTTTGACTACTTCTTTAGGATTTTTTGCTTTATATACCGGCCTTCCAACTACTATAAAATCACTTAAATTCTCTTTTGCAGCTTTAAGGTCAGCTACTCTTTTTTGATCGTTACTCTCTTCTTTGAAAGGCCTTATCCCGGGAGTTAAAGTTAAAAAATCTTTAGAAGTGTTATTTTTTATAAGTTTACTCTCATATACAGAACATACAACTCCGTCTAAGGAGTTTTCATAAGCCATTTTGGCAAACTCTAAAGCCTTTTTTTTGATATCGGCGTTATAAATTTTTTTGAAACTTTCATTATCAAAGCTTGTTAAAACCGTCACGGCCAAAATTATTGGAGGGTTTGGAATGGATTTTACTCTTTTTACCACCTCCCTCATAGCACTTTCTCCGGCACTTGCATGGATATTAAACATATCTATACCGATTTTTGCGATCTCTTCTGCGGCATCTGCCATAGTGTTTGGAATATCATAAAGTTTTAAATCAAGAAATATTTTAAAATTTTCGTTTATATCTTTTAACTCTTTAATAAAATCTTTCCCGTCTCTAATATAGCTTCTAAGTCCAACTTTCAACCAAATATCAAAATCTTTTAACTCTTTTGCCAATTTGATATTTTCTTTTTTCTTGGGAAGATCTAGTGCAATGCAAAGTTTCATCATATTCCTTTTAAAAATAATAAAAATTATACCAAAGCTTCGATATAATAAGTAATAAATATACTAAAAAGGAATATTTGATTTGGAGATCGAGTTTAAGAAGTTAAATGATCTATTAAACGATAAAAAAAAGCTTTTAACACAGATCTATTTTGATTTGCAGAGTTTTTTTGAAAAAAAATATGGTGACAATACCGTTGTTTTAATGGAAGTTGGCTCTTTTTTTGAAATTTATGAGGTAAATAATGATGAATTAAAAATAGGCAAGGCAAAAGAGATAGCCGAATTTTTAAATATTCAACTAACAAGAAAAAACAAATCCATACTTGAAAACTCCGTTGCAAACCCTTTAATGGCGGGTGTGCCAAATTTCGCTTTAGAGAGATATTTAAACAGGCTTGTTCAAAGCAAAAAATATACGATAGTTTTAGTTAGACAAAAAGGAGAGCCACCTAACGT
>NZ_CEXZHP010000202.1:0-2652 GCF_982775275.1 Nitrosophilus sp. | reverse complement strand
AACAACGTCAATGCTAATACCAATTTTATCAACTCCGCTTGAAAAAAGTTCATCTAACAAACCAATATTTTGTGTTCTAATATTTACTGCTATTTTAACCTTGTAATTAATCTTTTTTATTCTACGAATTAATCCAGATAAATTTTGGAAAATAGAAAAATATCCCAAATAGATTTTGCAAAATTTAAGCTAATATTGCTTGGTGTTATTAGACATATTGAAAATGAGATCATTCCGGAGCAAAAAAGGAAGTTTTATTTTAATCCAGAAGATAGTTTTGAGTTGAAAGCAAACGATATTTTGGTGATTCTTGGTTACAATATAAGCATAAATAATTTCAAATCTCAAGTTACGGAAAGCACTTTAAGCCATGTCAGAAAAAAAAGATAAAATTTTACTTTTTGGTTACGGAAGATACGGCGAGCAGATCGCAAAACAGTTAAGAAACAGCAATTATGAGCTATATATAGCCGAATACGACAAAAAAAACTTAAAACACGCATCAATGGACGGATTTGAACATATTTTGGTTGTCGATATAGAAAACGACGAAGAGTTGACCAATATTTTGCTTGATAACGGTTTTAAAAAGATTTTTTGCGCTTTTGATAACGAAGAAGAAAATATCTATTTAACGATAACATTTAAAGCTATTTTTCATAAAGTAGAGATAATTTCCATATGTGAGTCAAAAGAGTCGGAGCGAAAACTAAAATTGGCCGGAGCCGATAAAGTGATAGATACTATGGAAGCGGCGGCAAATA
Organism: Nitrosophilus sp.; assembly: GCF_982775275.1. Taxonomy (NCBI): domain Bacteria; kingdom Pseudomonadati; phylum Campylobacterota; class Epsilonproteobacteria; order Nautiliales; family Nitratiruptoraceae; genus Nitrosophilus; species Nitrosophilus sp. The sequence continues at coordinate 1,888 of NZ_CEXZHP010000202.1, read as the reverse complement.
GGATATTTTTTATTTTGGAAAAACCTGCGGTTACCGAAGCCATTGACAATATTTTACAAGATCCTACCATAACTTTTAGTGAAATAGAGATACCCGAAAATTCTTTTTTGGATGGAATAAATATAGATAATGCAGATATAAAAAAATTTAATATCATAGTTATAGGAATCGTAGATAAAGAGCTTGGTAATAGATTTACCTTTATTACAAAAGGTATCAGACATAAACTTGACGCTGGAGATATATTGGTAGTTATCGGAAAAAAAGAGGATATAAAAAAGTTTGAAGAGGAGCTCGAACTTAGCATATTAAAAGGTAAAAAATGATGAATATAGCGATAGTTGGTGCCGGAAAATGGGGAGAGGCTCTTCAATATGCACTATCTCAAAAAAATATGGTATATATAACTTCAAGAGAAAAAAAAGATTTGCCAAATTTTGTCGATTTGGATTATATTTTTAAAAATATAGAATATATTGTTATAGCTCTTCCTGCCCAAGCCACGAGAGAGTGGCTCGAAAAAAACAGGATTTCTCCTAAAAAAAAGATTCTTGTAGCTTCTAAAGGTATAGATGTAAAAACCGGGAAATTTTTAAATGAAATATATGAAGAGTATCTTCCAAAAGAAAATATCTGCTTTTTGACGGGACCATCATTCGCAAAAGAGGTAAAAGAGGGGCTTCCTACCGCTTTGGTTGTTAATTCGACAAATCTTGAGTTGGCAAAAAAGTTTGCAAATCTTTTTCCAGATTTTATAAAGACATATATAAGTTCAGACGTTATTGGTGCGGAGATCGCAGGAGCTTACAAAAACGTTATCGCTATAGCTTCTGGGATATGTGACGGATTGAGACTTGGAAATAACGCAAGAGCAGCGCTCTTGGCAAGAGGTTTGGTAGAGATGGAGAGATTTGGCAAATATTTTGGCGCAAAAAGTGAAACTTTTTTGGGATTAAGCGGTGCCGGTGATCTTTTTTTAACAGCAAGCAGTAAACTATCAAGAAATTACAGAGTGGGGTTAGGTCTTGCAAAAGGAGAGGAGTTAAGAAATATTTTAGATTCTCTTGGAGAGGTTGCAGAAGGGGTATATACCGTCAAAGCCATTGTTAAGCTTTCTCAAAAATACGATATTTATACTCCTATCGCAGATGAAGTTTTTATGATATTAAAGGGTAAAAATCCTCAAATTAGTTTGAAGGATCTTTTGCGATGAGTATTCTTGAATATATTAAAAACGAGATAGACAAACTTCCTCCTTTACCAAAGACCGTTGAAGAGTTAAAAAGAACATACGAAGATAAAAACTCCACAGCTTCAGATCTTGAAAAGATTATTTTAAAAGATCCTTTGTTGACAGCCGATATTTTAAAAGTGGCAAATTCTCCATATTACGGTTTTGCTCATGAGATCCACGATTTGAGGCACGCTATAGTATTGTTTGGATTTGACGAGATTATGAATTTTGCTATTTATTCGTTTTTTGAGAAAAATTTTGATTTTGAACTATCTCCATACGGGATAGGGGAGATAGATTTTTTAAATTTTTCAATATTAAAAAGTAAAATATCTAAAAACTTTTTTAAAAATGATAAAAGTAGATCCATTTTATTAAATAGTATATCTTTTTTATCGGATATAGGAAAAATAGTCATAGCAAAATTCGCAAAACAAGAAGGGATAAATATAGTGGACAAAGATGAGTCGCTAATAAATATAGATCATATAGAAAAAGAGATTTTTGGAGTAGATACTATCGATGTAACGGCGAGTATTTTTGAAAAATGGAATTTTGAAAAAAAATTTGTAAAAATTATATTGGAATCTTCAAACTGCAATGAAAATTCAATATCAAATTTTCTTTATTCTATTAGAAGTATTGTATCTATAA
>NZ_CEXZHP010000201.1:0-2701 GCF_982775275.1 Nitrosophilus sp. | reverse complement strand
TGCGGGGGGAGGATTTGAACCTCCGACCTTCGGGTTATGAGCCCGACGAGCTACCAGACTGCTCTACCCCGCGTTATAGGAGGATGAGTGGCTGGGGTGGGAGGATTCGAACCCCCGAATGGCGGGACCAAAACCCGCTGCCTTACCGCTTGGCGACACCCCAATTTGAAGGGATTAACTTTCAAATTCGGCTGAAATTATAATACATTTTTCAAATGTTGTCAAGAATGTATGAAAAATTTTTCAATAATGGTATAATTTGCAAAAAAATATGGAGCATCTATGCCAATAAAAAGAGTAAAAGAGGCTATTGAAGAGATAAAAAAAGGCAATATGGTAGTTATGATAGATGATGAAGATAGGGAAAATGAGGGAGATTTAGTATATGCGGCTACATTTAGCACTCCTGAAAAAGTAAATTTTATGGCAAGTGCTGCTAGAGGACTAATATGTGTTGCTATATCTAAAAAAATTGCTAAAAATTTAGATTTAGAGCCCATGGTTAAAGATAATAGTTCTCAACATGAGACAGCTTTTACTGTATCAGTAGATGCAAAAGAAGCAACAACTGGGATTTCTGCATATGAAAGAGATTTGACCATAAAACTTTTAGCTTCTCCTTTAAGTACGCCTTCAGATTTTGTAAAGCCTGGTCATATTTTTCCTTTAGTTGCAAAAGAGGGAGGGGTTTTAGTAAGAACAGGGCATACCGAAGGTTCTGTTGATTTGTGCAAACTTGCAGGACTTAGAGAAGCAGCGGTTATATGTGAAATAATGAATGAAGATGGCACAATGGCAAGACGTAACGATTTAGAAAAATTTGCCAAAAAATATAATTTGAAAATTGTATATATCTCGGATTTAGTTGAATATAGGCTAAGAAACGAATCTTTGGTTCAAAAAGTTGATGAAAAAGAGATAGAATTTTTTGATGTTAAAGTTAAACAGATAGATTTTGAGGATCATTTAAAAAATATCCATACAGCAATTCTTTTTTATAATATTTCTAAAAGTGCAAACGTAAAATTTCATAACGTTATTAAAGACAAAGATCTTCTGCTTAATCAAAGAAGATACAAATCTTTAATAGATTCGATAGATTTTATCAAAAAAAATAGCGGAGTTTTAATCTTTATAGATAATCCTGCGGGCATAAGCGATCAAACAAAAGAGTATGGAATAGGTGCGCAAATATTAAAAAACTTAGGTGTTGAAAAGATAAAGCTCTTAACATCTCAAAAAGGTAAAGAGTTTGTAGGTTTAAGCGGATTTGGTTTAGATATTGTTGAAGAGATTGAGATATGAAAATAAGAGTATATTACGAAGATACAGATTTAGGCGGTGTTGTATATTATGCGAATTATTTAAAATTTTGTGAAAGAGCAAGAAGTGAGATTTTTTTTAAAAATGGATTGCTTCCTATTAAAAACGGTTGTCATTTTGTAGTAACAGATATTGACGCTAAATTTATAAAATCTGCAAAGTTTGCAGATATTTTGGAAATAAAAACTAAAGTTATAGAGATAAAAAAAGTTTCGGTTATACTTAATCAAGAGATATTTAAAGAAGATGAAAAAATTTTTCAAATGCGAGTAAAATTGGCATTTTTATGTGGTTCAAAACCTTCTGCTATTCCAAAGGAGTATTTAGATCTTTTTGCAAAGGATACACTGCTATAAACTTTCCATATAAGGCTTTTAAAGTCAAGATTTCGTATCGGATCTGGTTGTCTAAAATTTTTTCTTTAAAAGCTCTTTTTTGGTTTGTTTTGAAACTATAAAAAAAGTCTATTCCTACTGATGTTGAATAATTTATCCAATTAAAGGATAAATCGTTATATATTATATTGTTATACTCTTCTAAAATTTTAGGTATATAGCCTATAGAATTTGCAATTATAAAATTTTCTCTATCTATTGGTTGGGTCAAACTAAAAATAAGAGGGTTATAATTAATCTGAGTAGATAAAATATATTGAGGTTTCAAATCGTATAAAGTTAATTGGGATAATATTAGTGAGCTTTTGACGATAGGTGTGTTTAAAAATATTGTGCTTTGATTGATATCATCATTTTTATGAAAATATTTTTTTAAGTTTTTTACCTCATTTTCTATACCTATTATTTTTATATTGGAGCTATTAGTCTCTTCTTCTATTAAATATGTAAGTTTATTTGCAAGAGAGCTTTTTGTTTCATAAAAAATTATAATTTTGTCATTGGAAAAATTAAGCAATTTTTCTATCTGTTTTTGATAGTCAATACCTCCAAAATATATATTTTTATTTTCTGTTTCAATCTCTTTTTTATTAACCGTTGGAATGAAAATTTTTATTTTTGGATCAATTAAAGCTAAATTTTTAGCTCCTTTTTGTGTAAGAGGAGCTATAACTAACTCAAAATTTTCATTTGTTATAGAATCTATCGTATCCAATAAAGTTTCATACTCTTCATTATCAATTTCATATGTTTTAAGATAAAATTTTACATTTTTTGATAAAAGGTAAGCGATTACTGATTTTGTAGAACTGATAGCATATTTTCCAATTTTTTTTGTGGGTAATATAATTGCGATATTTAATTTTTCTATTTGAGCAAAAGAGGGTTTGATATTTAAAATAGCGGACAATAACTGATAATTCTCTTTTAAATACTCGTCTTCGTTTATATTTTTGGCTTTAGCTAAAAAAGAGAATATTTTT
>NZ_CEXZHP010000200.1:0-2719 GCF_982775275.1 Nitrosophilus sp. | reverse complement strand
TTGTGACAAAATTATTTATAATAATGGAATACCTAAAAGATTATTTTGAAAATAATAAACATTATTATGTAAAAGCGGGATTTGATCCTACCGCGCCAGATCTTCATTTGGGTCATACGGTTTTACTACAAAAACTGGCGACTTTTCAAAAATATGGAGCAATCGTTCAGTTTATAATAGGCGATTTTACTGCTATGATAGGTGATCCAACAGGAAAAAGCGAAACAAGAAAAAAACTTGATAAAAAAACCGTTTTAGAAAATGCAAAAAGTTATGAAGAGCAGGTATTTAAAATATTGGATCCTGATAAAACGCATGTTTTGTTTAACTCTCATTGGATAGAAAAATTAGGTGCACACGGTCTTGTTGAATTGACAACACTGGTAAGCGTAGCAAGAATGTTGGAAAGAGATGATTTTGAAAAAAGATACAAAGCTAATAAACCTATAGCTATAAGTGAATTTATTTATCCATTGCTGCAAGGTTATGATAGCGTTTACTTAAAAAGTGATATAGAAATAGGTGGCACGGATCAAAAGTTTAATCTTTTGATGGGAAGACAGCTTCAAAGAAGTTACGGTATAGGAAAAGAGCAGGCTGTTGTTATGATGCCGATACTTGAAGGTCTTGATGGTGTTCAAAAAATGAGCAAATCTTTGGGGAATTATGTAGGGGTTACAGAAGATCCTAATACTATGTTTGCTAAAATAATGAGTATTTCAGATGAATTGATGTGGAGATATTATGAGTTATTAAGCTCAAAAACTTTAGAAGAGATTGAGGTTTTACAAGAGGGTGTTAGAAATTCAAAAATACATCCAAAATACGCAAAAGAGCTTTTAGCCGCGGAGATTGTTGCGAGATTTCACGGTGATGAGGCGGCTAAAAGAGCAAAAGAAGAGTTTGATAAGGTTCATAAACAAAAAGAGATACCATCCCAAATACCTGAATTTGAGTTAAAAGGTCCTATTTGGATAGCCAAAGCTTTAGTAGAATGCGGCATTGAGCCTTCCACGTCTCAAGCAAGGCGAGATATTCAAGCTGGAGCCGTTAGGGTTAATAAAGAAAAAATTTTAGATAAAGATTATCATCTTGAAGAGGGGGAATATATTCTTCAAGTTGGAAAAAGAAAATTTGCAAAATTAAAGGTTACAAAGTGAAACTACCAAGCTTAAAAATAGGTAAATATGAGATAAAGTATCCTATTATACAAGGTGGAATGGGTGTTGGAATAAGTTGGGACAGGCTTGCTGGGTCTGTATCCAAAGAGGGGGGTCTTGGGGTTATTAGTGCCGTAGGGACAGGATATTATAAAAATAAAAAGTATATAGAAAAAGAGATAAACTCAAGACCGCTTGAGACTGAAAATTTCTATTCAAGAAAGGCTCTTTTTAAAATTTTTGAAAATGCTAGAAAAATATGTGCAGACGCACCTTTAGGATGTAATATTTTATATGCGATGAACGATTATGGCAGAGTTGTAAAAGATGCATGCGAAGCTGGAGCAAACATCATTATCACCGGTGCTGGTCTTCCTACTAATATGCCAGAATTTACAGAAGATTTTCCAGATGTTGCTCTTGTTCCTATCGTATCTAGCGCTAAAGCTTTAAAAATTATATGCAAAAGATGGGAAAAAAGATACAAAAGAGTCCCAGACGCGGTTACCGTAGAAGGGCCCTTAAGCGGAGGACATCAAGGCTTTACCTATGAGCAGTGTTTTATGGAAGAGTATAAACTTGAAAATATTTTGCCAGAAGTTATAAAAGAAGCCAAAAGTTGGGGGGAGATACCGGTAATAGCAGCCGGCGGAATTTGGGATCATAACGATATAGTAAAATTTTTAGAACTTGGAGCCTCTGGAGTGCAGATGGGAACAAGATTTATAGGAACATATGAGTGTGACGCTCACGATAATTTTAAAAAAGTTTTGCTTGAAGCTAAAAAAGAGGATATCTTACTTTTAAAATCGCCGGTTGGGTATCCAGCAAGAGGTATAAAGACAAATCTTATTAAATTGGTAGAAAAAAGAGAAGGTCCTCCAATCAAATGTATAAGCAACTGTGTAGCTCCATGCCAAAGAGGTATAGAGGCTAAAGAGGTTGGCTATTGTATTGCAGATAGGCTAAGTGACGCATATATGGGAAATTTGGAACTTGGGCTCTTTTTTAGTGGAGCAAACGGATATAGACTCGATAAGCTTATATCCGTAAAAGAGCTTATGCAAAAGCTTGTGGAAGGGGAGTAAAATTAAAAGGATATTTTTTCTTTTTACTCTTCTTTTGTCGCTGCTAATAGCTTCTTCAAACTATCCGATGCTAAATGATGCTAATAGATTATTAAATTCTAAAAATAAAGAGGATATTCTAAAGTCTTACAATAAATTTAAAACATTGTATATTAGATCTATTTTAGAGTCTGATAATAGCCTAAAAAAAGAGGCTTTAAAAGGGCTTATTAAGAGCTCAAAAAAGCTAGGATTCGAATATAAAAATTATGAAAAAGAGCTATATTCGCTAATACCCAAAATCATAAAAAAAGATGAAACGAAAAATGTTAAAAAAGTAGCAAAAGATAAAAAAAACGATAAAAATATCGGTAAAAAAAATGTATTAAAAAAAGTTGTTTTAAAAAAGGGTGAGATCGATTTTGTTTTTTCAAAAAATATAGAAAAAAATAGTATAAAATCATCTTCTTTAAATTATAAAAGTAAAGGTTT
>NZ_CEXZHP010000199.1:0-2758 GCF_982775275.1 Nitrosophilus sp. | reverse complement strand
GTTTTATCCATAACCTTTGCTTTTATCATTTCATTATAAAGTTCATGCCCCTCTCTAACTCTTTCTCCAACGCCGGCAAAAACGCTTATTCCTTGATATAATGAAATCGTTTTATAAATAAACTCCATTAGCAAAACAGTTTTTCCAACTCCGGCACCTCCAAAAAGTCCAACTTTCCCACCCATGATAAAAGGAGCCAATAGATCGATTATCTTAATTCCCGTTTCATAAATTTTTATTTTTTCGGACTGTTTTGAGATAGTAGGAGAGTTTTTATGAATCGCTTCAAATTGATCAAAGTCGCTCTCTTTTTCGTCTATGGCTTCTCCAAAAACATTTAATACCCTTCCTAAAACTTTTTGACCCACGGGCGTTTTTAGAGGAGAGTATAGTCTTTTTACTTTCATTCCGGGCTTTACATTTTGTAAAAAACCAAGAGCCAAAGCCCTTACATGATGGGAATCTATCTGTTTTTGAGTCTCTAAATATATAATTTTATCATCCGTTTTTATCTGTAAAGCCTCAAAAATTTTAGGTAACTCCTCATCAAAATAGATATCGCAAACATTTGCGCTGAGCGAGACAACTTTTCCTTCCATAATCCTCTTTCAAAAAGTTTTAATATCATTTGATATATCATACCATAGATGGGTTTAAGGAAATAAAAATGATTGAAAAAGCTATAGTAAATCCTCAGACAGTTTTTGAGATAAAAGTTTTTGATATCGTTATACCCGTAACGGACGTGGTTGTTACAAGTTGGGGAGTAATAGCTTTTTTAACGCTTTTTTTGATAGTTTTTAATAGAAAATTATCGATCTTAAAACCTTCAAAAACACAGATATTTTTAGAAAGCGTAGTTGTTGCTATCTATAATGCGATAGAATCCGTTTTTAAAAAGGATCCTTGGGCGTTAGTTCCATTTATTGGCACCATATGGATATATGTAGGGTTTTTAAATCTTGTGGATTTGATCCCATATTTGCATAATCCCACTAGAGATTTGAGCGTAACCTCGGCTTTGGCTTTAGTGGTCTTTTTTTCGATACACTATTATGGGATAAGGTATAGTGGGCTAAAAAACTATTTAAAAAAATATATAAAGCCTGTATTTATACTTCTTCCTTTAAATATTTTTGGAGATATTTCAAGAATATTTGCGATGGCTATAAGACTTTTTGGAAATATGCTAAGTTGGGAGTTAATTGTGGCAATATTGGTGCTTTTAGCCGGTTTTATAGTTCCTGTGCCTATGATTTTATTAAGTATAGTAGGGGATGTTATTCAAGCTTATCTTTTTGGGATGCTTAGTTTTATTTTTATAATGGGCGGAATTGAAGTTGAGACTAAAGGAGAGTAAATGGATAGTTTAACGATAATTATTGCGGTATCCATATTTACCGCGGGATTAACCATAGCAATAGGGGGATATGCACCTTCAAGAGGAGAGGGGGAAGCTTTAACAAAAGCTATTGAAACTATAGGCAGACAGCCAGAATCTGCTAACGAGATAACAAAACTTTTATTTGTGGGTATGGCTATGGTGGAATCGGTGGCAATCTATTCTTTGGTGATATCGCTAATAATTCTTTTTGCAAACCCTCTTTTAAAATATGTTTTACAATAGGATAATTTATGTTTAACTGGTGGACTTTTGCTTTTTCGATCGTAAATTTTTTAATTGTTTTATATATTTTATATAGACTTTTATTTAAACCTATAAAAAAGGTTATAAATGAAAGAGACGAGATAATAAATAAAAGATTTGAAATAGCTACGAAAAAGGAAAAAGAGGCTTTAAAATTAAAAGAAGAATATGAAAAAGAGTTAAAAGAGATAAAAATATTAAAACAAAAAATTATTAATGAAGCAAACGCCCAAGCTTTTAAAATCAGGGAAAAAATATTAGAAGAGGCTAAAAACGAAGCAAAAGAGATTTTGGAAAAAGAGAAAAAAATAGTTCAAGAGGAAAAACAAAAGATCTACAAATTTATAATAGAAAAAAGTAAAGAGTTTTCCCAAAAATTTTCCATAGAGCTTTTAGAACATATAATAGATAAAGATTTTAACGAATTAATTGTTAAAAAATTTATAAAAAATTTTGATAAAGAGTTTGCGGATATATTGAAAAAGATAGAAAAACCAAATGAATGCAAAGTGCAGATATATTTGGCTAACTCGGTTAGTGAAGAGACTCTTAAAGATATAGATAAACTTTTAGATATTTTCAAATGCCAAAAAATTGAAAAAGAGATAAAGATAGATAAAGAGTTAATAGGTGGCATAAAGATAAGAGTAAATGAAAATCTATTTGACGGGTCAATAAGATCGATTATTGAAAAAGCAAAAGAGTCTATAGAGCAGAAGATATGATAAATTCTAAAGAGTTTGTGGAAAAAATTTTTAAAAACGCTATAAATGGATTGAAAAAAGAGAGTTTTTCACCGGTTTATAAAGAAGAGGGTATCGTTAAAGATATAGGCGATGGTATTATTGAAATAGAGCATTTAAAAGATGTAGGTTTTTATGAACTTTTATATCTTCCAAAAGCCGATATTTACGCTTTAGCGCTAAAAATAGATAAAGGGTTAATAAAAGCCGTTGTATTGGGAGATTATACTAAAATCGAGGTAAAAGACGAAGTTATAAAAACCTCCAAGGCAGCTTCTATTGCGGTGGGATATGAGATTTTGGGTAGGATAATAGATCCTTTAGGCAATCCCCTAGATAATAAAGAAAAGATTGAAAGCTCCATATT
>NZ_CEXZHP010000198.1:0-2774 GCF_982775275.1 Nitrosophilus sp. | reverse complement strand
CTAATTCAATTTCATTGGTTTTGTATTTTTCATATTCTTTTTCAAATCTATAAAAAATATCATCCAATAATGTTTCAACTGGCTCTTTTGTCCATTTATATTGTCTTTGATAGAAATCAATATAATATGTTGTATTTGAAAAAACTTTATCAATATTTTGTTTGTCTGGTTGAACATCCATTTTAATTTCCTATTATATTTTTATGTCATTATAACTATTTATTACCAAGCAATTATATATACTTTACCATTAAATTTGCTTTAACTATTTCAGTTTTGTTCTATATTTTCTTTTTATGGTTTTATAATATCTAAAATGTTATTATTGCTATGAAATAGTTATAAAAATAAACAAATATGTTAAAAAGGTTTTTGATGAAAAAGAAGTTATTGGATGTGCTTGTGGATAAGATTCGGTTTAAGCATTATAGTTATTCTACTGAAAAAAGTTATCGCTACTGGTGTAAAAGTTATATACTTTTTCATAATAAAAGGCATCCAAAAGATATGGGAAAAAATGAGATTGAGGAGTTTTTAACTCATCTTGCTACTAAACAAAATGTATCGCCAACTACTCAGAATCAAGCTTTTAATGCGATTTTATTTATGTATAAAGAGGTACTTGGGGTTGATACAGCTTCTTGGGATATTCGAGCCTATAGAGCAAAGGAGAGAAAGAGGATTCCTGTGGTTTTGAGCATGGATGAAGTAAAATGTGTGCTTACAAATATCACAGGGGTTAATCACATCATAGTATCACTTTTGTATGGGTGTGGGCTGAGAGTTAAAGAGGCTTTGAGGCTTAGGTTAAAAGATATAGATTTTGAGTATGATAATATCTACATATATGATAGCAAATCTTTAAAAGACAGGGTTGTACCGCTTCCGCTTAAGATAAAATCTCAACTAAAAGAGCAGATATTGAGAGTGGAGACTCTCCATCAGAAAGATTTAAAAGATGGTTTTGGCGAGGTGTATATACCTCATAATTTAGCCAAAAAATATCCAAATGCCAAAAAAGATATAAAGTGGCAATACCTTTTCCCTGCTAAGAGCATATCGTTTGATAAAAGGGAGGGTGTGCAAAGAAGGCATCATATCCATGAGATAAACATAAACCGTGCCATCAAAAAAGCGGTGGAGCTTTGTGGTATTTACAAAAGGGTTACATCTCATACTTTTAGGCATTCATTTGCCACACACCTTTTGCAAAACGGCACAGATATACGAAGCATTCAAGAGCTTCTGGGGCATAAAAGCATAGAGACTACCATGATATACACACATGTAGTAAAGGAGTTAAACAAAGACATCATACAGTCTCCGCTTGATTTTTAACCTCCCATAGAAACAGGGAGGTTTTTAGCTTATGAACACATGCGGGACTATGAGTGGGTATTTTTTCATTTTTCTGTATATGTGTTTTCTGACAATCTGCCTTAAGTCATTTTCCAATGCTCTTGGATTTTCAATAAGTCCTGCTTTCATATGTAGTAAAAAGTGCTCTAAAACATCTTCCATCTCTTTTGCAAAAGCTTTATCTTGTTTGTCTGCTACTATACCAAATGTTGTAACTTTTGGTCTCATAGTCATTTTTGAACTTTGTCCATCAACTTGAGCTACTATCATAACTATACCATCTGTTGCAAGTTTTTGACGGTCTATGACTATATCATCTTCTATTTGGTGGTTGTTTTGGTTGTCCATGTAGATTTTACCTGTTTTTACTGTTTTTACTTTTCTCATATATTTTGGTGCAACTTCTATCTGTTCACCATCGTTCATAAGAAGTATATTTCTCTCTGGTACACCACACTCCATAGCAGTTTGCTTATGTCTTGCAACATGGTTATACTCGCCATGTACTGGTAAGAAAAATTTTGGATTTACAAGGCGAAGCATAAGTTTTGAAAGTTGTACACACTCTTGGCAATAAACGCTCTAGCTATCTCTTCTCTGTCTTTTGGAATATTTGTTACTGATATAACTGTGATACTCTTCTCTATCTCTGCAAAGTTTAAAACAGTGATGAGCTTTTGTTCTTTACTACTTAGTTCTTCTACTCTTAACTCTTCTTTTAAAGCAGGAAATAGTGACTTTTCTAGATTGAGAACTTTATTCCACATTTTAGATAGGTTTGATGATATATTTGGTACAATATTTGTCATAAGCTAAGTCACTTTTTTGTTAGATTTTTTGGCTAAAAAATTATAACTTATTAAAATTTGATCTCAGCTTTTTCTACGTTATCGCTTTTAATTATCTGCTTTTGGGGTAATTTGCAAGTGGCTCGAAAATATAGTTGTTATCTCTGTTGATGGGAGAGTAGAATGTTATTCCCAGAATCAAGGGCTAGAGAGAGGAGTGATAATTAACAAAGAGTATCAATCTATTATCCTATTGGAAGATGATATAACCAAAAGAGTCTTGACTATCGTTTTTGACCATCAACCTCATAAAATCCAAGATGCCTTTCTTGTTAAAATTATCGCATTTTTAGGGTCAGGTGATGAAAATAAACTTTTAAGAAAAGAATTGTTAAAATACCAAACCCAAAAATAAGGACGCATTTTTAGGGTCAGGTGATGAAAATAAACTTTTAAGAAAAGAATTGTTAAAATACCAAACCCAAAAATAAGGACGAAAAATAAGGACGAAGTAGTGGCAAGAAGACCAAGGCTAAATATGGCAGGTTTCCATCATATAGTAAATAGAGGAGTAGCAAGAGATAATGTATATAAATGTGATGAAGACAAAAATAAATACCTAGAGAT
>NZ_CEXZHP010000197.1:0-2790 GCF_982775275.1 Nitrosophilus sp. | reverse complement strand
ATAAAAGATTTTGTGGAAAAAGATTTAAATGAGGTTAAAATATGAGTAGTCTCGTTTCACTGCTTTAGCCACCTACAATACAAATTTTAAAAAATAAAAGCAAACGATATTTGACATTTGCAAGTTCTTGGAAAAATAAACACAAAAGCAGCTGTAATACTTAAAATTGAAATATGAATGCTTTCCCCCTATAAGTAAAAATTAAAAGAAAAAAAACTGAAAATAATTGAATTTTATACTTTTACTTATTTATTATCTATTAACTATAAAAGAAATAACTATATATCTATAAGAGAAAGTGGAAAAAATTAAAATCGGTATTATATTATGTTACCTTTTATTTGCCGATTTTTGACTTATATCAATACAAAAGCCCTTAAATAGGGAATTTTACAAGGTAGATCGGTATTATATTATGTTACTTTTTATTGGTATTATATTATGTTACCTTTTATTTATAGTTTAAGGTTTTTATATTACAGGCTTTTAAAGCTATAATGAAGCAGGGTGTTTGATATTAAAAGTTGCAGTAGCAGTCCTTCGGCTAATCGAAGAACTGCTGAAATAAAAAGTAGTCTGAACCCTCTTTAGCAGTTTGATCTTGAAGCTGATTGTCGGGAGAGGGAGGCAACCCTCGAAGGTAACCCTTTCGGCTTCCTGATCATCTGCTACCATTATAGCAAATTTTTTTTTAAATTAAAACTCCAAAATTTGGTAATTTGACAAACCCCAACCATTGTTTATAATGTAATTAAAATAGTAATACCATATTAATTAGGAGTTTGCCGATGAAAACGATTACGTTAAAAACGGATGACGATTTTTTCGAGGAAATCTCAAATTTGGCTAAAACTCTTCACATATCCAAAAGCGAACTTATTAGAAAAGCGGTTAAAGAGTATGAAAAAAATCTATATAAAAAGAGTTTGAAAAAAAAGATTCAAAAAGCATCGCTTAAAGTCAGAGAGGATATAAAAAAGCAGATGAAAGAGTGGGAAGAAACCAACCTTGACGGACTAGGCGATGATTAAAAGAGGGGAGATATATCATAAAACGAAAATAATTTTGGGATTTATGGAATAATTACCAATATATTAGTTTTTTATGCTAAAATATTAAAAAATAACTAAAATATTAGTTGCGGAGCAAATATGTTTTTTTATACTCCAAATGACATTCAAGAGATAATAGCCAAGCGTATAAAGATAGCAAGAAAACAGAAAGGCTGGACGCAAAAAGAGATGGCAAAAAGAGCCGATATTCCGCTATCGACTTACGCAAGAATAGAACAATCGGGCGAAGGCTCTTTGAGACATTTCGCAAAGATTTTAGCGGTGCTTGGAAGAGGAGACGAAATAGAAAAAATTTTGATTCCGCAGGAAAAAACTCCCGTAGAGATAGTAAAAGAGATTAGAAAAAAGAGTAAAAAATGAGAGAAAGATATATCATACCCGCAATATTCGATCAGGAAATCGGCGTAATATACGAAGGAAAAAACAAAGTAGAGTTTCAATATTTTAAAGAGTTTGACGGCGAGAGGCTTCCGATATCTCCTTTTAGGCTTCCATTTGCGCCCGATAGAGTATTTAACTATTACGACAGTATGGCTTTTAACGGGCTTCCCGGAATATTTGCCGACTCTTTGCCCGATAGTTTCGGAAATATTCTTATGCAAAGATATTTCGAACAGAAATTGGGCGCTAAAAACTTTAGAATATCCGTTTTGGACAAATTGGCTTATATAGGCACAAATTCCGTAGGAGCGATAGAGTATTATCCGCCCGAAAACGAAGAGTTTGAATTTATAGGAGTAAAGTTAAAAGAGTATATAAAAAGCGTAAGAGAGATAATAGAAGGCTCAAGCAAAGAGGCGATAAAAGAGGTTGTATTAAGACACCCCTCACCGGGCGGAGCAAGACCCAAAGCTTCCGTTTTATGGAACAGGAAAAAAGATATTATGAAAATAGGATCGTTTGTTGATGAAGATAGCAACGATTTTGAATATTGGATCGTAAAGTTTGACGAAAAGGATAAAGAGTTTACGAAAATCGAATACGCTTATATGCTGTTGGCTAAAAAGGTTGGAATTGACATTACAGATATAGAACTAATAACAACAGACAACGAAACCCATTTTGCCGTAAAAAGATTCGACAGAAATTTTATGGGAGAAAAAAAACTGCACAAAGCGACTTTGGCCGGACTTTTGCACAAAGATTTCACGGAACAGGGCGCATCGAGCTATGAAGAATATTTCAAAATCGTTTTTGCTTTGACAAAAGATTTCCAAAGCGTAAAAGAGGCGTTTAAGAGAATGGTTTTTAACGTAGTGGGCAGAAACTGCGATGATCATTTGAAAAACTTCTCTTTTTTGATGAACTCAAAAGGAGAGTGGAGGCTTTCTCCCGCATACGATCTTATATACTCTTACGGAAAGGCTACATTTGGCGAACATAAAATAAGTATAAACAAAAAAACAGCCGATATAGAGTTAAACGATCTTGCCCAATGCGGTTACGGTATAGGACTTGAGAAAAATTTTATGAAAGAGGCGATAGAGGAGATAAGCGAAACTTTTTCAAACATCGATAAAACGTTATCGCAAATCGGTGTATCCAAAAAGAGTATAGAGGAGTTTAAAAAGAGCGTAAAGCTTTTTTCGGTTAATAATTTTCCCGATAAAAAAGTTGCCAAAAAAAGAAAAAGTATAAATACTGCAAACGAATTGGCAAAGAGGATATTGTTAAGATAGTTATCAAAAATATACGCCGATAGACAAAAATTGTCTAT
>NZ_CEXZHP010000196.1:0-2794 GCF_982775275.1 Nitrosophilus sp. | reverse complement strand
CTAAATTTATAACTATTTTTATCTCTTTTAAATTCGGTTATTGGAATTACTCTAAAAACTCTCCATCTATTATCTCTTATTATAATTTTGGCATCAAAGGGACCTTTGCTATATATTTCTCCGCTAAATTCGATATTGCCATCTTTTTTTACTGCTTTATAACTTTTTATATAAATATTTTTATTTGGATCCAATCCAAACCCTTTTTTATAAAAAGAAAAAGCCCCGTCATTATATAAATGATCAAAATTTACAACATCTTCATACATAAAGCAGTATCTGTTTTTACCGCTTTTATTGAATTTAAAAAAATATCTATTTGTGGAGTTTACTTCTTTTGACCACCCTTTATTGAAAGTTTTAATAATAAAAACTATTCTATCTCCCTTTTTAAAATTTCCAAGCAAAATAGGTGCCGGCGTTGGAGGATATGGACCAACCGATTCTAAAATAAATTTTTTATTTTCATCATTTACCTTATAATAGATTCCAGAACATCTTGAGGCATCTATTTTCAACATTTTAAAATACCAATCTCCCTCTTCATCGATAATAACTTCACCGCCAAACGACTCATCTTTTGGCATAGCAGAGCATCTATATATCTCCTCTAAACTAAACTTTTCATTTTTTGATTTTTTTATTATTTCGTTAATCATTTTCTCAAAATCCGTTCCTTGAGAAAAAAGGGAAGATATTATTAAAACAGTCAAAAAAACTTTTCTAAGCACTCTTGCTCCTTTTTATTGATCTATAGCCGTTAATTATCTCTAATAGTTCGTTTGTTATCTCCTCTTGTCTTAAAATATTTAGTTTTTCGTTCAATTTTATACTTTTTTTCTCCAAATGTTTTTCGGCGTTTTGCATAGTTATCAATCTTGCCTGGTTTTCGCTACTTAGCGCCTCCACATAGGCTCTATATAAAGATATTAAAATATACTCTTCTATTAAATTATCCAAAATAATGTCCTTATCCAAATATAATAACGGCTCTTTTATCTGAATATATTTTTCAAATTTTTCAAAATCCGGAGGTAATATCTTATCTTTTTTTATAATGATCTCATTTGTAGGTAAAAGTTTAGAATATATTATATTTAATTGATGAATATCCTCTTTAGAATAGAGAGATCCTAAAAAATCTACCAATTTAAAAACTTTTGAATTTATAGAATCTATATTTGAGACTCCTTTAAAAAAATAATCAAATTTTATTTTATACTCTTTTAATTCATCTGCTATTTTTTCTCCTATGATGATCAAAAAACTCTTATCTTTTTCAAAATTTTTATAAAAATCTATCAATTTTTGATTATAACCTCCGCATAACCCCTCTTGGGCTCCAAAAATAATATATATATTTTTGCCCTTATACTTTTTAAACTCTTTTAATTCTGGAAAATAGGTTACCATATATGCGATAGAATCTTCAATAGAATTTTGATATTCTCTTATAAAAGGCAACTCTTTTTTAGACTTGGAAATTGTGAAGTTTGCGTAAGCCTTCATTGAAGAGACTACATCTTTTAGATCTTTTAAAGTTTCGACCTTCTTTTTTAATTTTTGAAGTTCTATCATTTTAAAAACTTTTTAGAGTTTTTTTGGCTATCTCATAAATTTTATTTTCAATATCTAAATCCAAATCTTTTTTCTCTTTAATATTTAAAAAAATTTCTGGATAGTTTATCTCGATATTTTTTAAAACCGTCTCTACATATTTGTTAACATTTTTTAGATCTACTTTTTCCAAAAAACCAAAATTATGAAGTAAAAAGATAACAACTTGACGTGGCATATCAAAATGAACAAAGCGTCTCTGTTTTAAAACTTCTCTTAATGCCTCGCCTCTTTTCAATAAAGCTTGGGTTTTCTCTTCGAGTTTCGCTCCAAATTTAGTAAAAACTTCTACTTCTAAAAATTGAGAAAAATCAAGTTTCAATTTCGCCGCAACTTTTTTCATAGCTTCAACTTGGGTTTTACCGCCAATCCTTGATACCGATTTTCCAATATCAATAGCCGGTAAAAATCCTTTATTAAAAAGCTCTCTATCCAAATAGATTTGACCATCGGTTATGGAGATCAAATTTGTAGGAATATAAGCCGATATCCTTCCAGCCTCCGTTTCGATTATAGGCAAAGCGGTAATCGATCCTCCTCCGTATCTATCGCTTCTTCTTCCGGCTCTCTCAAGAAGTTTGGAATGAATATAAAAAATATCCCCCGGATACGCCTCTCTGCCGGGAGGAATTTCCAATAAAAGTGATAACATTCTATAAGAGTCCGCATGTTTTGTTAAATCATCATATACAATCAATACATCTTTTCCTTGATCTCTAAAATATTCGGCTATTGCGCATCCGGCATAGGGGGCTATATATTTCAATCCCGGAGCGTCATCGGCGCTTGCTGCGACAATAGTTGTAAAATGGAGTGCGTCGTTTCTTTTTAATTCTAAGATCACTTTTGCTATTTGGGATTTTTTTTGGCCTATACTTACGTAAATACAATAAACATCTTGATCTTTTTGATTTATAATAGTATCGATAGCGATAGAAGTTTTGCCTAAAGAGCTATCTCCTATGATCAACTCTCTTTGTCCTCTTCCTATAGGAATCATAGCGTCAATTATCTTTATACCGGTATATAAAGGCTCTTTGACAAACTCCCTTCTTACCATAGCAACAGCGTCTGACTCAATTGGATAAAATATGGAGCTTTCGATCTTTTCTTTATTATCTAAGGGATTGCCTAAAGGATCTATTATCCTACCCAAAATCTCATATCCCACCGCAAT
>NZ_CEXZHP010000195.1:0-2803 GCF_982775275.1 Nitrosophilus sp. | reverse complement strand
GAAAAAAATCTCCCTAGACTTTTAAATAGTTTAAAGGACAAATTTTTTGAGATAGTTGTTGTAGATACAGGATCAACAGATAAAAGTATAAATATAGCAAAAGAGTATGGATGCAGAGTTTTTAAAAAAGAGTGGAAAGGTTTTAGTGATGCGAGAAATTTTGCTATTAAAAAGTGCAAGGGTGATTGGATTTGGCATTTTGATGCGGATTTTGAACTAGAAGATAAAGAATTTGAAAAATTTAAAAAAATATTGCCAATTATCCAAAAAGATAAAAATATAAAAGTTGTTTCCTTTTTTATAAAAAATTTTGGATTGGATGGAAAAATAAAATCCATATCTACTCAAGCTTTTCTTCATAAAAAAGAAAAAGATATTTTTTGGGTAGGAAAAATTCACGAAAGACTTAATGTTTTGGAATCATTTGGTAGTGATATTTTTATTAACCATTTTGGATATGAAGATATAGAAGTTCAAAAAAATAAGGCGTATCGTAATTTATCATTGATTAAAGAGGATTTAGAAAAGTTTAAAAACGAGCCAAGAGAATATTTTATTAAACTTTTTTATCTTTTTCAAACTTTTGCAATACTTTCCTATTTTGATAAAAAATATATAAAAGAAGCTATCGATTATATAGATGAGTTTGAGAAAATATCAAATAAATTTAGCGATAACTCTACACTTTTTTTTACAACATACATATATATATATTTGAGCGATATATTTATCAAAAAGGAGGATTTTAATAGAGCTTTAAAATATATTGAAGATGGATTAAAAAATTTTAGCGATTTTCCGGATCTTTTATATATGAAAGCTTATACTTATGAAAAATTGAAAAATTTTACTTTAGCAAAGGAGTATTATATAAAATTCCTAAAAAAAGTTGATAAATTTGAGAAAAAACCTGTAGATAAAAATTATAATATTGCAGTTGTTATAGATAAAATAGGAAATATTCCCGAAATTATCGATAAGAAATTACCTAATTATTTAGATGTAGATGAAATCGAGTATATAAAAAATGAATGGAAAAAAGATAAAAATCGTTATTTTGCATATATTTTATTAAAGCTATATGAAAAATATCAAAAAGAAAAATTTGAAAAATTTTTATTAAAATCTACAAAAATACACGATTTTGATCTTTTAAACAATTTTGCCTCTAACTATTATTTTAATAAGAAAAATTATAAAAAAGCTATATATTTTGC
Organism: Nitrosophilus sp.; assembly: GCF_982775275.1. Classification (NCBI taxonomy): domain Bacteria; kingdom Pseudomonadati; phylum Campylobacterota; class Epsilonproteobacteria; order Nautiliales; family Nitratiruptoraceae; genus Nitrosophilus; species Nitrosophilus sp. The sequence goes on along the minus strand of NZ_CEXZHP010000195.1, from coordinate 1,586 downwards.
AAAACGAAGTTTGCTAATAAATAGACATGATATAATCGCAAATGAACTCATGGCTCTTTCTTTATATAATTTAAAAGTGTATGAAAAATCAATTTATTATTTTAAAAACTCTCTTTTAAAAAAACCTACAATCTCTTCTTTGCCTCTTTTTATTGATGCTTTAAAAAAGGCCGGTAAAATAAATGAAGCCAAAATAATAGAAAAAAAACTAAAAAATTTATAAAAAAACTAAAAAATTTTTTTTGACTTCCGATAATGAGTTTGTAAAAAAAATCAGGAGGTCAAAAATGGCACTTAGAATCAATTACAACTTTCAGTCTGACTTTACGCATGCAAATTTGCTAAAGACTGAACAGGCTATGAACAAAAGTATGGAGAGATTGGCTACAGGTTATAGGATCAACAGAGCTGCGGATGATGCGGCAGGGCTGTTTATCGCTGATCAGCTAAAAACATACGCTATATCTCTAGATCAGGGTACTAGAAACGCTCAGGATGGTGTTAGTATCGCACAAATTGCACAAGGAAGCTTAAGTGAGATATATAATATCTTAAATGACGTAAAAGCAAAAGCTATTCAAGCATCAAATACTGTTGATAGCGATTCTCAAAAAGCGTTGCAACAAGATATAAATAAGCTTGTTGATGCTATCGGTAAGATATTTAGTGATACAGAATTTAACGGAACAAATATTTTTCAAAGCTCAACTACGACAACTTTTACTATCCATTATGGCGGGAGAAAAGATCAAGAGTTGACTATTACAACTTCAACTGCAGGTGCAACTGGTGGAGCGAACTCAACAACTGCTTCTACGGTTTTATTGGGAACAACTACATATACTATAGATGTAACATCTCAAACTGCTGCCAATGATACAGTTTCTATAGTTGACGCGTTAATTAAAGCTATCGATAACGAAGCCGCAAAATTTGGTTCGGCTCAGATAGAGTTAGAAAAAATAATCTCAAACAACGAAACTCAAAGAGTAAATACCTCTGATGCGGAAGGAAGAATAAGAAATGTTGATTTTGCTAAAGAGATGAGTGAATTTACAAAACAAAATATCTTAATGCAGTCTGGTATGAGTATACTTGCTCAGGCAAATCAACAGTCTCAGCTTGTTCTTCAATTATTAAGATAATTCAAAAGAGGCTTTGCCTCTTTTGTGATATAATAGTTAAAATCTTTTGGTTAAGGTTTTTTAAGTCTTAACCAAAAGATTTTAGGAGTTAAAGATGGATGTTAAAGCTGTAAACTCTACAAGTGCCGCTCTTCAGATGCAATCTCAAAATGTGGATAAAGATAAAACAATATCTACTCAGCTTGAAAATCAAGCAAAAGAAAAAGATAATGCAGACACATTTAAAAATCTTGATGAAAAAGTTCAAAATGAGATTATTCAAAAATCTATAGAAGATTTAAATAAAAAAATGAGTATGCTAAATTCTCAACTAAAAATAGAAATAGACGAAGATACCGGAATTCAAGTGGTAAAAATTGTTGATAAGGAAACAAAAGAGGTTATTAGGCAGCTTCCGCCCGATGTTATCTTAAAAATTGCAAAATATATAGATGAGGTAAC
>NZ_CEXZHP010000194.1:0-2811 GCF_982775275.1 Nitrosophilus sp. | reverse complement strand
ATTTTGAAGGCTTATCTACATGGTGATAAGTCAAAAAATTTTTAATTGCCTATAAGCTCAATGAAAAGTACTAATGTGATAAAGTCTATTGCAAAATTCGGGTTTAAAGAGAGAGTATGAAAAAAGTCCTAATTTTATGCACAGGAAATAGCTGTAGGTCCATCATGGCAGAAGGTTTGATAAACAAATATCTAAAAAATAAAGTAAAAGCTTATAGTGCCGGAAGCAACCCCGCAGGCAGTGTCAATCCAAACGCAAAAAAGGTTTTATTAAAAGAGGATGCTTGGGAAGATTATTATTCAAAAAATATAGATGAGATAATAGATATAGATTTTGATCTTGTTATAACGGTTTGCGATAACGCAAAAAAGAGTTGCCCTATTTTTCCAAAAAAAACAAAAGTTATTCATATACCTTTAGAAGATCCGGACAAAAAACCCTATGAAGAGTTTTTAAAAACAAAAGAATTAATTAAACAAAAAATAATCCCAGTAGTAAAAAAAGAGCTTTTAAACTAAATCTTTTGAAGAGAAAAACTCCAAAATCTCCTCTTTCATTATTTTGGGATCGCTAATTTTGTTGATTTTATCTCTAAAGGATGAGGCTCCTTTATACCCTTTTGAGTATGTATGAAGATGCTTTCTAAACATAACAGCGCCATATTCGCCGTAAAATTTTATCATTTGATTGAAATGTTCCAATATTATTTTGGTTTTTATCTCTTCATCAACAAACTCTTTTTCATTTTTTAGCTGGTAAAATATCCAAGGTTTGCCTATAGCCCCGCGTCCTATCATCACACCGTCTGCTTTTGTATATCTTAAAACCGAGTTTGCCTTTTTAAAATCGGTTATATCTCCGTTTGCAATGATCGGCAAACTTACCGCCTCTTTTGCATCTTTTATAGCGCTATAATTAACCGGAGCTTTAAAACCGCCGCTTCTTGTTCTTCCATGTATCGTTATAAAATCAGCACCGGCTCTTTCAATCTCTTTTACTATCTCAACTACTCTGTTTTCGCTAAACCCTATCCTTATCTTTACCGAGGTATACTCTTTATTTGAATATTTTTTTATAGTCTCTACCAATTTTGCCAATTTTTTAGGCTCTTTCAAAAGGGCGCTACCGGCTCCTTGTTTTACCACTTTTGGAACCGGGCATCCAGCATTAAGGTCTATTCCGTCAATTCCCTCTATATCATTTAGCCTTAAAATTGCCTCTTTTATTATATTTTCGTCGCTTCCGGCGATCTGAACAAAATATGGATCTTCTAAAGGGGATTTTTCAATCATTTTATATGTTTTTTTACTATCATAAACCAAAGCGTTTGAACTGATCATCTCACTTACGGTCAAATCGGCACCAAACTTTTTAACCACGCTTCTAAAAGGAAGGTCCGTAAAACCAGCAAGGGGAGCCAATATATAAAGAGGTTTTGAAAAATTTAGTTTCATAAATATCCTCTAAAATTTTTGAAGGTATTTTAAAATATTTTTAAGGTAAATGCAAGAGCCTCAATTTGAGGCTAAAGTTAGATAAAAAGCTCTAAAGGATAGTTTCTTCCGCACTCTTTAAGCTCTAAAAAGGCTTTTAGATTTAAAAATTCGCTCTCTTCGCTATTTTCCAATTCATCTTTTGCTTTATCTATCATCTCAAGATCCAAAAGAGTATAGATATATGCAGCTTCTGCTTTTTCGTTACTATTTTTTAAAAGTTCAAAAAGCTTTAGTCTCTCATCGGGCATAAATAGATCGCTAGCTTTTTTTGCTAATTCAATAAAATCTTTTTCATTAAGATCAAGTTTTGACTCTTGAATTATATAGATTAGGTCTGCAACGTTTAAGTCTAATTTTCTCTCCTCTTTTTTAGCAATATCTATTAGGTTAAATAAGCTCTCTTTATCAAAAATTTTTGAATAATCTTTTATTTTCGCGATATCACCATACTCTAAAAACTTATTTAGCGCTTTTTTGCATAGATCTTTTGGAAATTCTTTGCATCTATTTAATATTACGCCGCTATATGTAGGCTCTTCTTGGATTCTATTTTCCAAATTTTTTATAAAAATAGGGTTGTCGTTTGAGAGCTTTATCTCCTTAATTTCGATATATTCGCCTCTTTCGATATCTTTTACGTATTGAACAGCTTTTCTTAAAAGATCCTCTTTACAATCAAAATTGTATTGGGTTAAAAGAATATTTGATCTATCTGTAACAGAACCGATATTTCTAAACTCTGCGGTTTTATAATTTTGAATTTTTGGTTCTCTTAAAATGGCATTAAATAAAGATTTAACGATAGTTTCATAATCTTTTTTATATTTTTTGCCTTTCATATAACCTTTAAACGAATAGTAAGCCATATGAAATATAGATGCAAAATAGAGCAAAATCATAGGTATTATTATCCAAACTGCCACAGGTAAAGTAATAGGTATCCCTAAAATATCAAAGGTATATTTTGTTTCAATCTGGGAATATACCGCAACTCCGATTATTGCAATAAGTAAAATCGAAAAAAAGGTATATCTTTTCAAATGCATAGCTCTCTCCTAAAAATAAGCTGATTAAACTTTAACAAATTTTTGCTTAAAGTTTCTATTTATGGTAAGGGTGTTTAAATATGATGGTATAGGCTCTAAAAATTTGCTCAAGTAAAACGAGTTTTGCGATTTTATGGCTAAGGGTTAATTTACTTAAACTTATAGTTAAATCACATTTTTTCAAAAACTCCTCTTCAAATCCAAAAGCCCCGCCTATAAAAAAGATATCTTTGGATTTTCTTTTAAAATTTTGGCAAATTCAAAACTAT
>NZ_CEXZHP010000193.1:0-2812 GCF_982775275.1 Nitrosophilus sp. | reverse complement strand
GACTTGGAAGAAAAAAGATTGAAGATTTTTCCTTATATTTATATAAAATATTGTAAAAATGTATCTGTATAATATAAAAAAGCTACATTTTTTAAATAAAAAATATTATATTTTAAAATATAAAAAGGGAAGATTTTATTCAAATTTTGATAGCTCTAAACATTTAACTATTTTTAATATTTTAAAATGGAAACTTTCAAAAATTAAAGAGATTTCATTTAAAAAAGAGATATCCCCGTTATCGCTAAAGTATGATATTAAGAGTTTAAATAACAAAAAAGATAAAATAGTCTGGCTAACGCACGCCTCTTTTTTTATTAAAATATCGGAATTTAATATTTTAATAGATCCGGTTTTTTACGATATAGTGGGATATAAAAGATATATAAAGACTCCATACAAAATAGATGATTTTGAAAAAATAGATTTGGTATTGGTGTCTCATTCTCATTATGATCATGCTGATATAAAAACTTTAAATGAAATATATGAAAAATTTAACCCTTTATTCATATTTCCGAAATTTTTAAATATTTTGCCAAAAAAGGCTAAAATTGTTGATCTTTTATGGTTTGAGTCTGTAGATTTTCAAAAATTAAAAATAGATTTTCTTCCATCAAAACATTGGAGTAGAAGAGGGTTGTTTGATAAAAACAGAAGTTTATGGGGAAGCTTTTTAATAAAAAATAGTAAACACTCTATCTATTTTGCCGGAGATAGCGGATATGATCGCCATTTTTATGATATAGGTTTAAATTATAAGATAGATTTTGCCATTTTGCCTATCGGAGCATATAAACCTCAATTTATCATGAAGCCTAGCCATTTGGATCCCAATGAAGGAGTAGCCGCTTATAAAGATTTGAATGCGAAATTTATGATTCCTATGCATTATGGCACTTTTAAATTGTCTGATGAGCCTTTAGATGAGCCTTTGGAAATGATAAAAAAACATAACGATAAAAATATCAAGATACTAAAACCGGGTGAGATTTTTTTAATGGAGTAAAAATGAGAAAAATATCTTTAGGAAAATACGCAAAAGAGCATAAATTAAGCAGAGCGCAGGTAATAAAGCTTATTTTACAAAATAGATTGAAATCCGAAGAGATTTATGAAAACGGAAAGAAAAAAACATATATAATATTGGATGATGAAAAAATAGATGAAAATAAAAATATAAAAAAATTTGAAGATATTGGAATCTTTTTTGAGAAAAAGTATGAAAATTTATTAAAAGATATAAAAATTGATTCTATTTATAAAGATGATGAAGAATATTTTATTTTGTCTGAAGAAAGAGTATTTAAAATATATAAAGAGAATAAAATTTATAAAATAAAAGAGTTAAAAAAGATAAAATAGTTTGCAAAAACCGCAAAGCTGCGGTTTTATCTGTTTATATCGTTAGATGTTTGATAAGATTTTGAGTCTATATACTCTTTTTTAATCATCTCTTTTTCTCCATCTTGAAACCAGTATGGATTGAGATATTCACCTGCAAAACTAACTCCGGCTAATACCGCCATACTTAAAATAAACTTTTTCATAAACCCCTCCTTTAATTGAATATGAGAATTATACTCATAATTACTTAAATAGGACTTAATTACTCCTAATTAAAAATAAAGTGGTAATTTGTCTAAATATAAGAGTTTTTTAGTAAAATTTTAAAAAATAGATAAAGGTGTATAATGAGTTTTTATAAAAGGGTTTTTGTTTATACGTTTTCTATAATGATATTAATTATTTTATGGAAAATATTGCCGATTGTCGAAGTTATTTTAAGCGCTCAGCCAAAACCGATAACTCCAAGAGGAGAATTGAGTAAAATTGAGAAAACCAATATAAAAATATTTGAAAATTCTAAAGATAGCGTAGTTTATATCTCAACGCTGCAAAGGGTTGTAGATTATTGGAGTTTGAGTGTTTTTGATATTCCAAAAGGAACTGGAAGTGGATTTGTCTGGGACAAATTTGGGCACATAGTTACAAATTTTCATGTCATAGAAGGGGCAAGTGAAGCAAGAGTAAGACTAAGTAATGGACAAGATTATGATGCTGTTTTAGTAGGAGCTGACCCAAGTCATGATATCGCCGTTTTAAAAATAGATCCGGTTCTGGGAGTTATGAAACCAGTAATAATTGGTAGTTCAAAAGAGTTAAAGGTTGGGCAGATAGTTTATGCCATAGGCAATCCCTTCGGTCTTGATTGGACTATGACTACAGGGATAATTTCAGCGTTAGATAGGGTTATTCAAGAGGATAACGGAGTTAAAATAAAACATGTTATTCAAACGGATGCCGCGATAAATCCCGGAAATTCCGGTGGCCCCTTGTTAGATAGTGCCGGTAGAGTTATAGGAGTAAATACGGCGATTTTTAGTCCCAGTGGGGCAAATGCAGGTATAGGTTTTGCGATACCCATAGATTTGGTAAATAAGGTAGTCTCTCAGCTTATAGCTTTTGGAAAATATATTAAACCCTCATTAGGTATAGAGAGTGATGATAGGATGAATCTTTTATTAAAGAAACGATTTGGGATAGAAGGAGTTGCTATTTTAAAGGTTGAGCCGGGAAGTAGCGCAGAAAAAGCCGGTCTTATACCGGCAAAAATCTATCCTGACGGCTCTATAATCTTTGGAGATATAATATTAAAAATAGATAATAAAAAAGTATCTTCAATAAAAGATTTAGAAGATGTTTTAGATGAAAAATCTATAGGAGAGGAAGTAGATTTGGAAATTTTAAGAAAAGGAAAGAAAATTAAAATAAAATTAATATTAATGTAATAAAATATCAATTATATTTT
>NZ_CEXZHP010000192.1:0-2825 GCF_982775275.1 Nitrosophilus sp. | reverse complement strand
ATATTATAAGACATCCGGATATGCCAAAAGCCGCATTTAAAGATATGTGGGAAACAATAAAAAAAGATAAAGAGTGGATAGGACTTGTTAAAAATTTAAGAAAGGATGGCAAATATTACTGGGTAAAAACCTATATTAAACCTGTTTTTAAAGATGGAGTCAAAGTTGGATATATAGCAGCTAGAAAACCAGCAAGCAAAGAAGATATAAAAGAAATTGAGGAAAAATATAAAAAAATGAAACAAAAGGAAGAAAGTTGATCCTTTATAATTCTAAAAAAGAGATGGTTGCTGTTAGTTCAGAAATAATAGATTTTTTAGGTTTTGACTCAATTGAGGAGATGAACGAAAAAATCCAAGATATAGCCGATCTTTTTGTTAATAAGCCAGGATTTATCTACAATTTTAAAAATTTTTCATGGATAGATTATATAATTTTTAATCACTTAAAATCTCCAAAAGTAATTTTAAAAACTTTAACTAGTGAAATAGAAACGGAAATATTAATAACCGAATTGATTGATATTAACGAAAAATCAAAATATTATCACGTATCTTTTAAAAATTTAAATCTTTTAGAAAATGATACAAATTTTGAGGAAGAAAGTTTTAAAGGCTTTGAAGAAAAAGGTTTTGAAAATAGTTTTGCCAAAGAAGAGACTTTCCAAGAGATGCTAAAACCAATAGAAGATATCGTTATAGAAGACGAGATCAAACCTTCCATAGATGAACCTTTAACAATAGATTTTGATCAAATTAGCGTTGAAGAGACGCCTAAAATCGCTATCGAAGAGCCGATTATTAAGGAGAGCAAATCCGAAGATAAAATATATGATTTTGATGAGGTTGCAAATGAACTAGGCCTTGATAAATCGTTGATTCAAGATCTTTTGGTTGAATTTATAGCTCAAGCGTACGAACTTCAGCCACAAATCCAAAAGGCTTTGGAAAATGAAGATTACATATTGGCTCATAATCTTATTCATAAAATAAAAGGTGCCGCGGCAAATTTAAGAGTAAAAAAAGCAAATGAAATTTTGGCCGATACCACGGGAATTGATGATAAAAATATATTAAAAGAGCTATTAAATAGTTTTTACAATTTTATAGAAAAATTAAATAGTGAATTAATGCTTTCGGTGCAAAAACCTGCTTTTTCACAAAATGAGAAAACAGAAATTATAAAAGAAGAGGAAAAGGAAGAAAAATTATATGATCCAAAAATTGCATCAAACGAACTTGGGATCCCTGAAGATGTAGTTTTAGAGTTTGTATCCGAATATATTAAACAAAGCAATGATTTTAAAAACGAAATTGAACAATATATTCAAAATAGCGATATCGAAAACATTAAAAATCTTATTCATAAATTAAAAGGCACCGCTACAAACCTTCGCCTAGAAAAAGCTAATATTATTTTAAATAATGCCCTAAAATCCAATGATATAACAAAAATTAAAAATCTGATTGAAAATTTCTATATTTTATTGGATAAAATAGCAAAAGAGTTTAATTTTAAAATTGATATAGATGAATCACAATTAAAAAAAGAATACAAACAGATCATAAAAAATTCTGCTAAAGAGATAGGTTTGGAAGAAGATCTATATAACGAGTTGATAAAAGATTTTACGAATGAAGTCTTAAAAATTTTATCTTATGATGATTATCAAAATATTAAAAAAGAATTACAAAAATATAAAAGTTTAGTGCAAAATATTAAATTACAAAATATTAATCATTTATTTGAAACTATAATCGATACAGATAATATTGAAAATATAAATAAAACAAAAAAAGAATTAGAAGAAAAAATTATGTTATTAAAAGAGGCAATATGAAAACCTATTTAAAAAAATTTTTTCTCTCCTTTTTCTTAATTGAAAGTTTAATTGCATCAAATTTTAGTATGGGCGTTAAGGCTTACAAACAAAAGGATTTTATAAACGCAAAAAAATATTTTGAAAAAGCCTATAATTATGAAAAAATTAATAATGCCGGATATTTTTTGGGAATAATATATTTAAAAGGGCTTGGTATAAAAAAAGATATTAATAAAGCAGAAATATTTTTAAAAAACTCATTTATTAATGGTAATTCAAGAGCAAAATGTTATTTAGGCGAAATATATATTATAAAATATAACAATATAAATAAAGCAAAAATACTTTTAAAAGAAGGATTTAAAGAAGGTGCATTTGAATGTATGCAAGTTGCAAAAAAATATAATATAAATCTATAAAAGGAAAAAAAATGGGATTAAAAAGTAGATTAAGGCTGATTAGTTTATTGCCTATCACTATGCTTTTTTTACTGTCTGGCTATTTTTTATATACTTCCTATTTAGATAATAAACAAACAGAAGAGATTAAAAAAAGACTAGAATTAAACAGTTATTTAAATGATGTAATTACTCAGGTTGCAAAAGAGAGAGGTATGACTTCAATATATTTAGGTAGTAAAGGTAAACTCATTAAAAACTCTCTCGATAAACAACGAAAGGTCGTTAATAATTCTATTAACAGACTATATAACTATCTTAAACAAAATCCCAAATTCCAACAAGAATCAAAACTCTTTTTATCAAATTTAAAAGAAATCCCAAAAATAAGAAAAAAAGTTGATGAATTAAAAATCGATTTCAAAAAAGTATTTTTTGATTTTTATACAGACGCAATAAATACGGCTTTGATAGGGTTGAAGCGTTTTTGGATACATGTTTGTCAATCGATAATTTAATTGATTATCATTCAAGAGTCGTCAAACACCAGAGTTTAGAAGTTGAAAATAATTCTCAAGAAAGCATCGTATTGCCGAGCAAAGGTT
>NZ_CEXZHP010000191.1:0-2883 GCF_982775275.1 Nitrosophilus sp. | reverse complement strand
AAGAAATGGTCAATATCCAGAACAAATGTTTAGTTTTTGCAAAGATATTCAATTTGCAGAGCAGCTTAAACAAGCAGGTTTTCGGAATGCATTTGTTGTAATATTTGCTGACGACCACTTGTTTTACGAAGGCAACTCGAAAGGGATTTATGGCTACTTTCGTGATAAAAGCATCTTGACAGGAAAGATAAAAAAACCGACTGGTAAAAAAAACCAAGAGGTAACAATTACAGGTTCTTATCAAATTGAATGGCAGCCTGTGATGGGAACGCTAAAATATACAGTAATTGAAGCGCAATAAACTGCTAACAAGGCGCTTCAGCTGACCGTCAATCCGCTGCGCTTCTTGGCGGCAGGTGACCCTCGACGTTAGGAATAAAAATTGAATGAAATACTATGGTTTACTATTTATATTTTTCACTGAACAAATTTTAAGAAAAAATAAAACTTGGAATTTAATTATTAACCATTTTAAAAATGGATCAGATATATTTTTGAATTGGCGTTCTCAGACTTATATTTTAGAAGAGTTTAGAATAATTTCTACACTTTTCAGTAAAATTGGTGCTTTGTCTTTTGTATTAATAATACTAATGCCGATTTTGAAAATTTATAATTGAGACCCCTGAAAAATTACAAATTGACTTCACTTCGCTGCGGGACTTTCGTTTCGCTTGCGCTCAACATCGCTGCAAGCAGAAGTCGGGCTTTGCCCTCGGACGAATGAAAGCTTTGCAATTTAAGCTAAAAATTTTATGTTCGCCTTTAGGCGAAAAAAGTGCGCAGGTTAACTTTTAATAAAATTTTTAGCGCTCGCTTTAACGATAAATTGCAACTTGTTTGAATGAAATTTTGTAATTTTTCAGAGCATTTAATTAACTATTTAATATTAAACCATTTACTTTTTTAATAAGTTTTATCACCTATAAAATACCAAACCTTTTTATAAACTCCTCATCTACATCTATCAAACCTCTTTTTTTCAAATCTTCTATAACCTCTTTATCGCATACAACATCCTCTGGCCACTCCCTATCAAACCCATCAAGCTCGTTTTTGTTTGTAGCATCAATCATTATAAAAGGATCAAGCAAGATATCTCTTTTTGCATCTATATTGTTTACAACTCTCCAAATAAGCATATAAGCATTATTTAAATCGTTATTTTTCTCATCAACCACTACTAAAATTTTTATATATTTTTTTAATTCATTCAACTTACCAAAAAGCTCTTTTACACACCTTTTTTTATCATAAGTTATTACTACTACAGGATTTTTTGTCTCTAATTTATACTGTTTTAGCCCTTTTACGTTTTCATCAATCTCTTTAAATTTCTCAAGGAGTTCATTATCTTTTAAAATCTCAATTTTTAACTCTTTTACAGGTTCCCCCGTTACATCAATCCCAAGTTTTCCGCCAACAAACTGAATATCGCTTGCATGATCAAGTTGGTCAATTACTCCTTCGCTTATTAGTATATTTTCTTTACTAATCCTATCTAAAATATATGTTGAGACATTTTCATAATCTGTAAGTTTTGGAGAGTCTTCACCTAAAAAAATTGCATGTTTTACAAAACTCATCTGTCCAACACCCCAAAAGGCGTGCATAAACTGCTTTGCGTGTCCCGGATACATCACTTTCATATTAGCTAATATTAGATTATGGAATACACCGTTTTCCGGCATATGATAATCTATCAAATCAGGAGCAGTGGTTTTTAGAAGAGGCAAAAATATTCTCTCAGTTCCCCAACCCATATATTTATCTTCAAGAGGCGGTTTTCCAACAACTGTTGCTACAAATATAGGATCTTTTTTAGTAGTTATCTTTGTTACTTCCATAACTGGAAATGGCTCTTTTAAAGTATAATAACCTGTATGATCGCCAAAGGGTCCCTCAATCTCAAATTTATTTGGATCTACAAAACCCTCTATTACGATATCAACGTCTTCTGGTATATATATATCGTTTGTTAAAGATTTTACAAGTCTTGGATTTTCTTCCCTTATAAAACCATACATCAAAAGCTCAAATATCCCATGAGGAAGCGGGGCTTGTCCACACCAGATATAGAGAGGATCACCGCCTATGGCTACGGTTACTGGCATTTTTTTGTTAGCTTTTTTATACTCATGAAAAAAATGTGCTCCATCTTTATGTATCTGCCAATGCATTCCAAGATGTTTATTGTCAAATTTTTGCAATCTATACATCCCCAAATTTTGCAAATCGCCTTCTAAACTTTTTGTATAAACCTGCCCCATTGTGATAAATTTGCCACCATCTAACGGCCACGTTTTTAAGATAGGAAGTTTATCTAAATCCTCTAACTCAATCTCTTGACATGCCCCTTTGCTTTTTAATCTTTTTGGAAAAACGTTTTTAAGTTTGAAAAGTTTCATAATCAAAGAGATCTTTTCATTTAAACTTTTTGGAGGTTTTATATGCAAAAGATCCTCTATCTCTTTTGCTATAAGTTGTGGATGTTTACCTAAAATTTTTGCCGTTAATTCATAGTTTGCAAAAATATTCATAAGCACCGGCATTTCATATTTTACGCCTATCTTTTTATCAACGGGATTTGTAAATAAAAGAGGCTTTGAGTTTTCTTTTTTTACTTCAATATAAGCAATATGTGGGATTTCTAAATTTACATCAAGTTCATCTTCTATAACTTTTAAATCTCCCTCATCTTTTAAAAAATCGATAACATTTGTGATTTTCATAATTCGCTCCAAAAATTTGGCATTGGAAATTGAATCCTCTCTTACCACCTTATCACCTTATCCCTTCCGCCTTCAACCTTCAATCTCTCATCCAAAAATCCAACCACTCAACTCAACCACTCAACCATTTTAACTTTTTTAACTAATACTA
>NZ_CEXZHP010000190.1:0-2888 GCF_982775275.1 Nitrosophilus sp. | reverse complement strand
CTTTTACTATTTTTTACTGCATTTGCTTTGGCTCAAACAAAGTTTGATAGTTTTTATGTTCATCAACTTGAAGCAAAACAAAACTCAATTGGAAAAGAGTTATATATAAAATATTGCGCATCTTGCCATCATAAAAATAGACTGGGTATTAGCGCACCTCCTTTGCTACCTTCGTTTATTAAAAAGATAAGTGATGAAAAATTAAAAGATATTATAAAAAACTCTCTTCCTCAAACACTTATGCCAAGATTTGATTTTTTAAATGATTATGAGATTGATGAGATCGTAAAATTTTTAAGGACACCTGCTAAAAATATATCATGGAGCTTAAAAGATATAAAAAATTCATACAAAAGCTTTGATTTTAAAAAAAGAAAATTAAATATAAAAAATATAGAAAATGTTACTTTAGTTGTTGAAAGAGGCGCTAACAGAGTCTGGATAATGGAAGATGAGGATATTTTAGATTGGTTTAATTTTAAAAATGTTCATGGTGGATTAAAATATACGTTGGACGGAAAAAATTTTTATATTCCTACCAGAGATGGATGGATAGGGCATTACTCATTAGAAGAGGGTAGACTAAAAGATAAGATAAGGGCCTGTGTAAACTTAAGAAATGTTAGTTTAAGCAGAGACGGCAAATATCTTTTTGCTACCTGTTTACTTCCCCAATCTGTAGTAATATTTGATTCTAAAACTTTAAAACCATTAAAAAAAGTTGAAGTTGAGGGGAAAATCAGCGCATTATACGAGCTTTATAGTAAAGATGAAGCGATTTTTACATTTAGAGATAGACCAAAACTTGTTAAAGTTGATACAAAAACTCTAAATTTTAAATATTTTGATTTGGATAAACCTATCGAAGATTTTTTTATAGATCCTTTTGAAGAGTTTATAATAGGCACTACAAGAAGAGGAAAAGAGTTAAGAGTATATGAAATAGATAGTTTAAAAGAGGTTTTTCTGTCAAAAATAGAAGGTATGCCTCATCTATTTAGCGCTACATATTGGTATAAAGATGGGAAATTTTATTTTGCTACTCCTCATCTAAGAAAAGATTATATAACTATTTGGCAGATGTATGATTGGAAACTTGTTAAAAAGATCAATGTGGGAGGAGACGGTTTTTTTGTAAAAACCCATCCAGCATCAAACTACCTTTGGGTAGATAATGGAAGCGATGAGTTGGTTTTGGTCGATAAAGAGAGCTACAAACTCAAAAAGCTTGTTCCTATAAAAGGAAAAAGATATATACATACGGAATTTAGCGGGGACGGAAAATATGCTTATTTAAGTATTTATGAAAGTGATGGGGCTTTAATTGTTTGGCAAAGCGATACTTTTAAAGAAAAAAGAAGATATTTTGCAAATGTTCCGGTAGGTAAGTATAATTTTATAAATAAAAATAGAGTCTTTTATCCAAGGCTCTTTGGTATGAGTATATTTAAAGAGAAATGTTGGGGATGTCATCACCAGACGGCTGAAGCTTTTGGACCTCCTTTTAGCGAGATTGCTAAAAAAAGAGATGATGGGGAGATGATTAGCCAAATAGTTGATCCATCTCATACTTATAAACAGCTTGGATATAAAAGAAACTCAATGCCTGCTTTTAAATTAAATGAAAAAGAGTTAAAATCTATTGTAGAATATATAAAAAGTTTTAAGGGTAAATAGTGTTTAGACTTTCAAATCTTTTAAAATCTACGATAGAAAACAAAAAACAAAGAGAGCTAAATGGCTCGATATTAATTTGGAATTTTACAAATAGATGCAACCTCTCTTGTCTTCATTGCTACTCTTACGCAAGTTTAGATGAAAAAGATAAATTAAGCACCAAAAAGATTTTAGAGACTATTAAAGAGTTAAAAAAAGCCAATATCAAATTTGTTATTTTTAGCGGTGGAGAGCCTTTAACGAGAAAAGATATATTTGAAATAGCAGATGCTTTTAAAAATGAAGGAATAATGACATATCTATCAACTAATGGCTTATATATAAATCCTTCAAACGTAAAAAAGATAATAGATACTTTTGGATATATAGGCATTAGTATAGATGGAGACGAAAAAACTCACGATAGATTTAGAGGTCTTATAGGATCATATAAAAAATCTTTACAAGCAATCGATTTAATACACCAAAATGGTGGAAAAGTTGGGATAAGATTTACTATTACAAAAGAGACAAAAGAGTCTTTAGAACATATTTTTAGTTTAGCCGAAAAGAAAAATATAGATAAAGTCTACATCTCTCATCTTGTTTATAGTGGAAGAGGCCTTGACAATCTAAAAATGGATCTAACCAAAGAGGAGAGGCTAAAAGCGGTTAATTTTATTATCGATAAGGCTTTTGAGTATTATAATAATAAAATTGATATAGATATAGTTACTGGAAATATGGAGATGGATGCGATTTTGTTTTTAAATAGATTTAAAAGCTTATATCCAAATTTAGCTAAAGATTTAGAAGAGAGATTGAAAAAATGGGGAGGCAATAGCGCAGGTAGAAATCTTGTAAATATTAATAGCGAGGGTGACGTAAAACCTGATCCTTTTTTTCCCGTTAAAATTGGGAATATTTTTGAGAAAAGTTTTGATGAAATTTGGCTTGATAAAGAAAATGATCTTTTAAACAGACTTAGAGAATATCCAAGAAAAATAAAAGGCAAATGCCAAAATTGTGAATGGATAGAGATATGCAACGGAGGTAGCAGGCCAAGAGCCTGGGCCATATATGGCGATCTTTGGGAAGAGGATCCAA
The DNA here is from genome assembly GCF_982775275.1 of Nitrosophilus sp. Lineage (NCBI taxonomy): Bacteria > Pseudomonadati > Campylobacterota > Epsilonproteobacteria > Nautiliales > Nitratiruptoraceae > Nitrosophilus > Nitrosophilus sp. The sequence continues at coordinate 125 of NZ_CEXZHP010000190.1, read as the reverse complement.
GTTGTTATATTAAATAGTAATTAGGAATTGGGAATTAGGAATTAGGGGTAAAACAATAATTCCTAATTCCTAATTGAACCCTCTGAAAAATTACAAATTGAGCGAAAGCTTTGCGATTTTAGTTT
>NZ_CEXZHP010000189.1:0-2890 GCF_982775275.1 Nitrosophilus sp. | reverse complement strand
TATTTTACATTTACCTATGAATTTACACTCGGTAGGACATGTAAATCATTCAGCAATATATATAGTTTTTATGTTTGCCTTGTCGATTGTATTTTATTTTCATACAAATGAAAAAAAATTAAAAAATCTGTTTTTATTTAGTACTATAATAGCAATTTTCGGTATTTTAAGTACAGGAAGCAGAGCCGCTATTTTTACTTCTCCATTAATATATTTTTTGTATTTATTAATAGATAAAAAATTAAATCTCAAAAATATAGCAATTTTCACATCTTTAACCGTTTTATTATTAGGAATATTTTATTACTTTTTACAAGATTTTTATCTCTTCCACAAAATAAAACTTGGATTATGGCCAAGTCACAGAGATGTTCTATTCAAAACTGCAATAGCAAAATGGTTGGATGGGAATATATTATTTGGTATAGGTTCAGGCAATTTTATCAATATAGATATTTTAAAATATGCACCAAATTCTCCATTTGCTCACAATTCACATGCCCATAACACGTATACTAATTTTCTTGTAGAAAGAGGATTGTTAGCATTGATTTCGTATCTGATTTTTTGCTTTACTTTAATTTACCATTTTTTAAAATACCTAAAAATTGATATTGTACAGGTATCAATTCTTATATGGTTCGTAAATATGACCATCTCTTTGGCAAACACAACTTTTCATCATGAAAATGCAATGTTACTATGTTTAATTTGGGCGCTATCTCTAAATTTTATAGAAAATAAAAAAAATATTGCTCTATGATATATTTCATTCGTCAAAAATATACCCCTTTTGGTGGGGCTGAAAGATATCTTAAAAGATTGACCAGTGTATTAATCAAAAAAAATATAGAGTTTGATATAATCTATGCAAATCTTCCAAAATGGTTTCCTTCTTGGGTTAAGGCTCTGATATTTAACTATAAAGTTTGCAAAAATAAAAATAACTTTTTTTACTTTTCGCTTGATCGCATAACTTGCGCGGATATTTACAGAGCAGGCGATGGAGTGCATAAAACTTTTTTAAAAACAAAAGGTTTTAGCTTAAATCCTCTTCATTTAACATACCTTTATTTAGAAAAAAAATGTTTTAAAAACGCTAAAAAAATCATAGCAAACTCAAATATGATAAAAAAAGAGATAATTAAAGAGTATAAAATAGATCCTAAAAAGATAGAAGTTGTCTATAATGGAGTGGAGATTAAAGATTTTGATAAAAAATCGGCTATAGAAAGATTAAAAAATGAGTTTGATATAATCAATGAAAAAATACTACTTTTTGTTGGCAGCGGATTTGAGAGAAAAGGCGTAGAAGAGTTTTTAAAGATTTTATCAAAAATAGACCATCCTTTTAAAGCCTTTATCGTAGGAAAAGAGAAAAATATAAACAGATATAAAAATCTATCAAAAAAATTAAATTTAGAAGATAAAGTATTTTTCACCGGACCAAGAAAAGATGTAGATACTTTTTACGCTGCGGCGGATATTTTTCTGTTTCCAACCCATTATGAACCCTTTTCAAACGTAATACTCGAAGCTATGAGTTTTGAAAATGTCGTTTTTACCACAGCCCAAAATGGAGCAAGCGAAATTTTGCCAAAAGATTTTATTATGCAAAATCCAAAAGATTTTAGTATAGTTTCAAAAATAGATCAACTTTTAAAAGATGAGCAAAAATTAAAAAAGATTCAAAAAAATATGAGAGAGATATCAAAAAAATATACAATCGAACAAAACGTTGAAAAAACCTTAAAGGTTATAGATGAGTTTATCTAATTCTTCAAACTCTCAACTTAAAACTTCAAACCTACTGATTGAACTCCCAACATGGCTTGGAGATACCGTTATGGCAACTCCTGCCATAGAAAATCTTATAAAGATTTTAAACCCAAAAGAGATAACTCTTGTTGGAAGCTACGTATCAATACAAGCTTTAAAAACTCATCCAAAAGTAAAAAATTTTTTTGTAGACGATACAAAAAAAAGCAAAAATAGACTCTATGCTACATACCATCTAGCAAAAAAAATAGGCCCACACGATATTGCAATAAGCTTTAGAAGCCATCTTTTTTCTAAGCTTTTACTATTTTTAACAGGATCAAAAAAAAGATATCTATACAATCCTTTAGCTTCAAAAATTTTCCGTTTAGACTCACTTCATCAGGTAGAAAAATATAACGCTTTCATAAATAACATAACAAACACAAACCTACCTGCAGGTGATCTAAAACTATATCTGCCAAATATTTCTTTAGATTTTCAACCTAAAACCTTTAATCATCAACCCCTCTTAGGCATCAATCCCGGAGCGACATACGGTAGCGCAAAAAGATGGTATCCACAATATTTCGCAAAAGTTGCCAAAGAGTTTAGCAAAGAGTATAAGATAGTCATATTTGGCGGTCCAAATGAAAAGGCAATAGCAAAAGATATAGAAAATCTTCTTTTAAAAGAAAATATTGCTTCTTTAAATCTTGCCGGGAAAACCACCGTTGAGGAGCTAATATATTGTATATCAAAACTAAATCTATTTATAACAAACGATTCTGGTCCAATGCATATAGCCGCAGCTTTTAAAATCCCAACAGTTGCGATTTTTGGACCTACAGACTACAAAAGCACCTCCCAATGGAAAAATCCCCATTCAAAAATCATCTCTTTAGATCTAGAGTGTGCTCCATGTATGAAAAGAGTTTGTCCCTTAAAACATCACAAATGTATGAAAGATTTAACTCCAGATATGGTTATCAAAGCAGTAAAAAAATTAATCTAAAAGTTTTTCTTTCTTTAAATACTATTTTATATCCGTAAAAAGAGTAATTATCAATCTCTTTTAAAGCATATAAAATCTCTTATTTTTTTTCTCAATATCTTCATAGATTTTTTTATT
>NZ_CEXZHP010000188.1:1726-2905 GCF_982775275.1 Nitrosophilus sp. | reverse complement strand
AAAGTGGCTCCGGATACTGGACTGTGAAAAAAATCCTCCAAAACCTCGAAGATTAGGGACTTCAATGTGTTGGCTTTGGTTATTTGTATCATAGTTTTCCTTTAAAAGTATCTCAGTCATAACTATAATACTCTTTAACTCTTTAAGATTTAATTAATATACTATATTCCTCTAATATACCTGCACTCTCTTACCAAAATTAACGGTCTTACCGTTAATTTTCTACAATATCTACAACTTCTTGTTGTATCTCTTGCTCTATTTCAACATTTGTTAATATTCTACCTTCTTCGCTATATTCCCATGCCGCTCTTATCTTTTTAATATCTGTCCATTTTCCTTTTCCAAAGAAAAAAGGATTAAGCACATATACACCTGTTCCTTTTCTTTTTAGTATCCCTTTTTTAGTAAGTTTCGATAAAGCATTATCTAAAACTCCTACACTTGTATTAAGCCTTTTTGCTATATCTTTTTTAATGGCGCTCGGTAATAATATAGAATTATCGTATGAAGTGTATTTTAAAAGCTCATTAAGCAATTTGCTACCTGTTTTTGGAATATCATTTAATTTGCATATATCTTGCAAATAAAGCTTAATAAAGCTTGGTTCTTGCTCTACTTTAACAGTTCTTTCCGTTGTTTGTTCAACTTCTCTTGTTTCACCAGTTTTTAAATCAATTTTCGCTTCTGTTCTTGTTTCTAAATATGTAATATTTTTCATAGCATACTCCTTAAGTTTTTTTTAAGTTAGATAATCTTAACAAAAAAAATGAGAAAAATCTTAAAAATGGAAATAAAAAAATAAAAAAGTCTCACTAAATTTAATGAAGAGTTATTTGATTAGTGTTTATGCTATTTCTCACCTATTTGGTTAATAAGTCTCACCTATATGGTGAGAGTCTATAATCTATTTGGTGAGACTTGATTGAGCTATTTTTTAACAAAATTTAAGATAAGTTCTTCAATTTTGTCAAATTTTATAAATTTTCTTCCTTCTCTTATTTTTGGGAGGGCAAAATATTAAATATTAAAATATTTATAAAGATAATCCCAGAGACATATCTTTTTATTGATTGTTTAACCCATAAACTTGGTCTATAACTTCGTCTATTTCTTTATCTATTTGAGAGAAATTTGTTAAAAGTGGAAATAAGCTAAAAAAGCTGGCAGGCAAAGCCC
>NZ_CEXZHP010000188.1:0-1626 GCF_982775275.1 Nitrosophilus sp. | reverse complement strand
GCTGGCAGGCAAAGCCCAAAATTTCGGGCCCCACGAAGTGGGATAGCTGGCGTAAAGCCGGCGGTTTATCCTGCAATCCTCAAATTATTCTCATTTTCGGATTGATTTTTACCTCTTTTTTGAACGCTTCGGCGGAGCGAAGCTTGAACGCAAACTTCGTTTGCTTTTCCCGGAAGAGAAGAAGCTTCGCTTCTTCGATTTTGGTTTTAATAATTATCCCAATTGATTGACGGAGTCAATCTCACTTTCTCAAGAAAAATAATCTACACTATCTACTATTTCTTTTTTAAGTTTTAAGTTAAAACCTTTACCGTAAGTATCAGTTGTTAGCGAATCGTTTTCGCTTTTGCTATGTCCAACTATTTCTTGTAGCACTGCTAACTCTCTTGGATTTTTATTCATAGCTTTTGAAATAAATGTCGCTCGAAAAGTATGAAAAGTTTTTGTCTTTTCTTTTGTAATCTTTTTTATTTGTCTATTGATTTTTTTCTGCAATGCGTCGTTCGTAAAATTTTTAAAAATTGGAAAGTCTGTTGCTAAAATTTTATCTAAAATTTTTTCGTGGATTGGTACTTTTCTTATTCCATTTTCTGTCTTGGAATTTTCAACATTAAAATAATAAATCTCTGTATCTTTATCAAATTTTATCGACTCTTTTGTTAGTGAATTTATTTCACTTAAACGCATTCCGGAATATATCGCAATTTCACAAAAAGTTTTCATAGAGTCATTAAAATATCTGTCTGTATTGTGATTTAAAATCTTTTGTATCTCCTCGTCTGTATAGTTTTCTTTTTTTGGCTCTTCTTTTTTTACTTGTCGCTTATTATAAAGCTTTACTGGTTCAGCCACATTTTTTATTATGTACTCTCGCTCTTTTGCGAATTTTAGAAATTGTTTCGTATATATTAGGTGCTTGTTTATTGTTTTCTTTGATAGATTTTTTCCTCTAACTATAATTGTGTTTAAATGCAGTTTAAAAGCTTCAATATCTTGGACTGTTAGCTCGTTTATATCTTTATCTTTGAAATAGTCTATAAGTCTATTAAATGTCGTTGTATAGTCTGTTATACTGCTTTTCGAAACATTGCCGTCATAAATCACTTGCGATAAGTATTTTTCCTTTAATTCTTCGAAAGTAAATTTCTCTGGTTTTTGAACACTATCTGTTGCTAACATTTCTACTTGATTTTTAACTGTTTTATAGTGTCGCACTTGCTGTTCTATTTGCATTCGCATAACATTTTCTAATGCAGTCCTTAACTCTTCTTCAGTTTCATACTCGAAAACCAGTTTAAAATCTTTGGTAGTTAGCTCAAACAACTCCTCTCCTTTTAGTAAGTCCAAAACCTTTTTGCGTTTTAGAGCTTCTTTTAGATTTTTAGTTCTTAATGAAATTCTAACAAGTTTATAATTAACTCGCCTACGGTAGTAATAAATCTTTCCTACCCGATACAATCGTAACGGCTTAGTATCATAGTTTTTTGGATTTGTATCACAGTTGGGGTTTTTGTAGCTTTCGGAGGTTGAAAATCGCTTGGAAGTCCCTAAAATAGGGGTCTCTTTAAGTATGGCTCCGGATACTGGATTCGAACCAGTGGCCAAGTGATTAACAGTCACCTACTC